>DKAX01000021.1 GCA_002450975.1 Proteobacteria bacterium UBA6915 | reverse complement strand
GGCATGATGGAGGAGCCGGTGCAGAACTGATCGCTCAACTCGATGAAGTCGAACTGGGCCGAGCTCCACAACACCAGCTCTTCTGAGAAACGCGATAGGTGGGTCATGATCAAGGCAGCAGCAGCGGTGAATTCGATGGCAAAGTCACGATCGCTGACCGCATCCAGGGAGTTTTCACACACGCCATCAAAGCCCAACAACTGCGCCGTCATGGCGCGATCGATGGGATAACTGGTGCCGGCCAGGGCCGCCGAGCCCAGGGGCATGAAGTTAAGGCGCTTGCGGCAATCGCTCAAGCGGCCGAAGTCGCGCTTAAGCATCTCGAACCAGGCCAACATGTGATGACCAAAGGTCACCGGCTGGGCGGTCTGCAAATGGGTAAAGCCGGGCATGATGGTCTCAGCTTCGCGCTCGGCGATGGTCAGCAGGGCCGATTGCAGGCGTGCCAGCTCCGCCTGGATGGCGGTGACCTCATCGCGCAGATAGAGACGGATATCGGTGGCCACTTGATCATTACGCGAACGGCCGGTGTGCAGCTTCTTGCCGGCGATGCCGATCTTGTCGGTCAGACGGGCCTCGATATTCATGTGCACATCTTCCAGGGCCACGGACCAGTCGAACTCGCCGCGCTCGATCTGCGCCTCGATGTCATTCAGGCCATTGACGATATCTTCAGCCTCGGCCGCCTGTAACACGCCGACCTTGGCCAGCATGCGCGCATGGGCGATGGAACCCTGGATATCGTGTTTATAGAGGCGCTGATCAAAGGTCACCGAGGCGGTAAAGGCCTCGACAAAGGCATCGGTGGGCTGGGTGAATCGTCCACCCCATAATTTCTGTGAGTCTTTCTGGCTCATCGGCGCTCCGGTCGCGGTCCGCTGTGGAAAAGGCCGCCAGTATAAACCATTCGAGCTATACCAGACACACCGGCCGGGGTCTAGCCACAAATAGACTATACAGCGCTAAAGCCCCGGTTCAGGTCAAACGATATGTTTTGTTAGCACCCCGGACCAAGGGGAGCTGCTATAGTTAGAATATTCTTAACGACACAAAAACAATAAGTTACAGGAAACCCATGTTATCCAGTCTAACCACACGTGTTCTGGCGCGCCCGCGCCTGGTAATCGCCGTGACCGCCCTGCTGACCCTGGCGGCCAGCTTTGGCATGCGTTTTTTACAAAGTGATACCGACGTCACCCGAGTGCTGCCTGACAACCTGCCGGAAAAGGCCTTGTATGACCGTATGGGCGAAATCTTTCCCAGCAAGGAGATGGTCATCATCGCCATCGAAGGGGCCAATCTGGAGGATGCCGCCACCATCCAGCGTCTGGACCGACTGACCCGCCGCATCGAGCAATTGCCGCGCATCGACGCCGTGCTCAGCCCGACCAATGCCAAGATCATCCGCAGCGAACAAGGCGAATTGATCATTCGCAATGCCGCCGACCCCGTGCCCATGACCGGCCTGCAGGCACTCAATTTTCACCAGTCCCTCAAGGACCAGCCCCTGTTGCAAGACGTCCTGATCAAGGGGGATAACAGCGCCATCGCCCTGCTGGTCTTTATAAAAAAGAGTGCCCGCGAGGCTGACGCCGCCCAGGGCATTATCGAGCTGGCCCGGGACGAAAAGCGCAATGAAGGCTTTGTACTGAATGTCACCGGAAGACCGGCGGGAACATATTGGTCACGGGTAGTAATGGGGCGCGATATGGGCATGCTGACCACCGGCGCCCTGATCATGATTGTCAGCCTTCTCTTCTTCACCTTTCGCAGCCTGCGTGGACTGGTACTGCCGGTGGGTGTGGCCGTTATCAGCACCTTGTGGACCTTCGGCCTGATGGGCTATGCCGGTATTCCGTTTACCCACAGCATCGAGGTGCTACCCATTTTGTTACTGGCCATCGGCGTTGCCGACGGCGTGCACATTCTGAAAGGCTACTACCAACGGGCGCGCACCCATAACGACCGCGCAGGGATTGTCAGCGCCACCATGCAGGATCTGACCCGCCCGGTGATCCTGACCTCGGTCACCACCATGATCGGCTTTCTGGCCCTCAACACCTCGGGCATTGTTTCCATCATGACCCTGGGCTGGCTCACTGCCTTTGGTATCCTGGTGGCGCTAGTCCTTTCCCTTACCCTGCTGCCGGCACTGCTGGCCGAGCTGCCCCTGCCCAAGGGCAAACCGGGTGGCACCAATGCGAATCGGCGTAAACAATTTACCCACCTGGAACACCTGGCTCAGCGCTGGGGCCAGTTATTGGTGAAAAAGAAAAAGCCGGTTTTGTGGACCACCCTCCTGATCATGGCCCTGGCAGCCTTCGGTGCCACGCGTGTTCACCTGGAATTCAGCACCACCTCCAATTTCAACGCCAAACACCCGTTTCGTATTGCCGATGAGGTGGTGAAAAAACACTTCGCCAGTTCCACCAACCTGGCCATCATCGTCGAGGGCAAAGAGGCCGACGCCTTGAAAGATCCGTTACTGTTGCAGCGCATCAATGAACTGGAGCTGTGGCTAAAGCGTCAGCCCCATGTGGGCACCGTGCAATCCATCACCGGCTATATCAAACAGATGCACCGGGTGATGCAAGGCGGCGATATACACGATTACCGCCTGCCCGGCGATGTGGAGTTGATTGAAGTACGTGACGAGGGGCGTTTGCCGACGACAGTAAGTGTGCCCGGCAAAGAGTTGATCGCCCAATACCTCGCCCTGTACGAGATGAGCGGTAAACCCGGCGACTTCGCCAATCTGATCACCTACGACTACGCCACCGCACGTATCAATGTATTTATCGACAGTGACAAGGCCAGCGTGGTCGCGCAACTACAGGACGACATCAAGCTCTATCTGCAACAGAACATGGCTGAGACCAGCGTGGTCATGACCGGCATGGCCGCCCTGTTGCGCGCGGTCAATGATCTGGTGGTCACCGGTCAGGCCTGGTCCATACTCACCTCGCTGGGGCTGGTATTACTGGTTACGGCATTGATGTTCCGCTCGCCGTCTATCGGTATCTACTGCACCCTGCCGCTGTTCTTCGCCCTGGCCTTCAACTTCGGCTTTATGGGCCTGACCGGCATACCTTTGAGCGTGGAGACCATGGCCACCAGTTCTGTCGCCATCGGCGCCGGCATCGACTACGCCATCCACTTCGTCCACCGCTATCAGCACGACCGCTTGAGCGGCATGAGCTACCCGGCATCTGCCATCCACGCCCTGCAAGGCAGTGGCGTGGCGATATTCGTCAACGCCATGACCGTGGCCGCCGGATTTCTGGTGCTGGTATTGAGTGGGTTTCAAGGTGTTAAATATCTGGGTCTGCTAATCGCACTGACCATGATTACCAGCGCCTTTGCAGCACTGACCCTGTTACCGATATTGTTCGCCACCTTGAAGCCCAGGGTGTTCAAAACCAAGAAAGCCAAATCGTGAGGAACGATAACATGCGTACATCTATCACGTTATCTGTTATCCCCCTCCTGCTGTTGAGTTGGAGTACCGGCATCCACGCGGACGACGACAAGGCACGACAGCTGATGGGCAAGGTGTTCAATCGCAGCCTGTGGAATGATATGCAAGGTGTGGTCAGCCTGACCCTGACCAATCCGCTGGGCCAACAGAAAAACCGCCAGCTGCAGGTACAATCCAAGAAGAATGCCCGTGACGAGATGAAGATGCTGATGCGCTTCACCAGCCCCGCCGACGTCAAGGACACCGCCTTTCTGGTGATCGAACACAAACAGGGCGAGGATGATCGCCGCCTCTATCTGCCGGCCCTGCGCCGCGTGCAACGCATCAGCGCCGCCGGCGCCGGTGGCAACTTCATGTCCAGCGACTTCACCTTCTACGACATCGGCCGACCCAAGATCGAAGACTGGAACTTCAGTTTCGGCAAGGGCGANNCAGGCGGCCCGTGATCAGGTGATACGCGACACCGGCTACAGCCGTATCGTCTGGTGCGTCAATGCGCGCGATTTCATGATCGTTAGCGCCGACTATTACGACAAGGATCAGGAACACTTCAAAACCCTGAAGGCACGCAAGGTAGAGATCATCGGTAATGCCCCCTTCACCACCGACATGCTGATGCAAAACCTCATTACCAAGCACCGCAGTGAAATGGTCTTCAGCCAGTTGAGGACCAACACCGGCATCGCCGATTCGGCCTTCAATGAACGTGCCCTGCGTCAGTGATTGCTGCCGCAGACGCCTGAGCGCCACGCTGTTATTGGCAGGACTCGTGGGCGCCGCCCACGCCCACAACGAATCCGACAACAACAGCGTCGACAGCGGCGGTAACCTGAAACTCTTTCTCTATGACAATGCCCACCAGCCCGATCACTGGGAGCGCATCGGCAGTAAACTCTCCTTCAATCTAAAGGCCCAGCCTGCGACCAACAGTAAGGTGGTGGCCGATCTCTCGGTGGAGTTCGACCTGATAGCCGACCGATCCGAACTCATCGGTAACGAACTCTATATCGAACTCGATGGCGAGCAGTGGGAACTGCGCGCCGGCCAGCAATACATCTTCTGGGGCCGCACCTTCTGGGTCAATCCCACCGATGTGCTCACAGCCTGGGACTACACACGCATGTCGGGCGATCTGACCGACTATCGCATGGCACCCTGGGCCGTGCGCAACCGCTGGTACTTTCAGGCTGAATTGAGCCTGGATCTGGTCTGGTTGCCCGTGTTCAGTGCCAACGTCGGCAGTGATCAAATCCCTGCCAGTCTGGGTAGCCTGCCGGTAACGACGCAAACCGCGGACAAACCCCAAGCCGGCGAGTGGGGCCTGCGCCTTAGCCAGGCGGTCTCTGATTGGGCGCTGGATTGGTCCCTGAGTCTTTACCAGGGCTATAGCAAGAATCCCCAGCCCCAGATCACCCCCCAATTCGACCAGGGCCAGGTGAACGGATTTTCCTGGCTGAACAAATATCAGCCCATCACCCTGGCAGGCACCGACTTCAGCAAATCACTCGGCCCCTGGCTGATCACCGGCGAGGCCGCCTTTGTCCGGGGTAATGATACCGACGGCAGCGATCCGCTATTGCCCAATGACCACGTACAGGCGGTCATCGGCCTGAGTCATCTCTGGGGCAACGGTTTTAACCTAGGGGTGCAGGCCATACAACAACGCCTGCTCGACTATGACCGCGCCACCGAGGCCACCGCCCTGGCCGCTACCGGTCAGCAGGCTCCCTACACGGTCGACCGACGCATCTCCCTGGTACTGAGTTACAGCAACGAGCTCCACTGGGGAGCCCAAACCCTGACCCTCTACCATCTGGACTACCGGGACTACTTCAACCTCAGCTATATCTGGTGGCAGATCGCCGATGCCACCCGCCTAACCCTGGGCAGCGTCCTGTTCGATGGCGAGAAAGAAGACACGCCTTACGGCCGTCAGCGCCAGGCTTCGCGCTATTTCGTGGAACTGGTCAGCCATTTTTAACCGGCTTCGCCGCGGATTTAGCGTAGAATAGGCACCGGAATCACCCTGGATAGACGGCAGTGGAACAGTACAGCAGCCAAGACGGACGTTTTTTCCCCGATTTTTGCCAGAACCGTATGGTCATCTCCGCCATGGTCATCGCCCAGTTACTGGCCATGGTCATGATCCTTGCCCCCCTGAATGACGACCGCCGCTGGGAACACCTGGGCATGACCACCTTGTTCGTCCAATGGACCGCCCTGGTCAGCGTCGGCTTTCTCTGCCGGCTGCGCCCCTTTCTAAAAGACAAACCCCTGCAACAGGCCGTCCTCATGACCTACGGCGGTTTACTGTTCATTTCACTGATTCTGCTGGAGCTGGCCTTCCAGGTAATCCACGCCCTGATGCTCTACCCCAAGGCCATAGACCACCTCGATTTTCTCAGCCGCAACCTGTTAATCAGCATCATCGTTATGGCGCTCTCTCTACGCTATTTTTATTTACAAAAACAGGGGCGCGACCTGGCCCGCGCCGAGAGTCTGGCACGCCTCTCCGCCCTACAGGCGCGTATCCAGCCACACTTCTTGTTTAACAGCCTCAACACCATCGCCAGCCTGACCCAGCTGGACGCCGCCAAGGCGGAACAGGCAGTGGAGGACCTGGCCGCCCTCCTGCGCCAGGTACTGGAGAAAGGCGATCACCCCATCCCCCTGGACAAGGAGCTGGCCCTGATCCGCGGCTATATCAATATAGAATCCCTGCGCCTGGGTGAGCGTCTCAAGGTGGAGTGGGAAAACCAGCCGCGCCCCGCCCACCTGCTGATCCCGCCGCTACTGTTTCAGCCCCTGGTGGAAAACGCCATCCGTCACGGCATAGAGCCCCAGACCGAAGGCGGCACCATTCGCATCGGCGTCACCAGCGGCGGCGGCATGTTGATCCTGACGGTGAGCAATCCCTTGCCTAAAGAACAGTGCGATGAGTCCGCGCCACGGGGCAGCCACATCGCCCTCGACAATATCCGCCAGCGCCTGCACGCCCAGTTTGGCGACCAGGCCGGTCTGAGTATCGACCGAAAAGAATGTTGCTACACCGCGCGTCTGCACCTGCCCCTCAACACATTGAGCGAGGAGCGGGCGGCATGAATATTTTAATCGTCGACGATGAACCGCTGGCACGCCTGCGCCTACAAAACCTTTTGAAGGAGATCGATGCCGGGTACCTCCTCCGTGAAGCGGCCAACGGCGAACAGGCACTGACACTATTGCAACAACAGGCCATCGATATCGTCTTGCTCGACATTCAAATGCCCGGCATGAACGGCCTGAGCGTGGCACAAGTGATTTCAGAAATAGAAACACCGCCGGCCATCATCTTCACCACCGCCTATGACCAACACGCCTTGCAGGCCTTCCAGGTCAATGCCAGTGGCTATCTTTTGAAACCGGTACGCAAAGAGGAATTGAGCAAGGCACTGGCCAATGCCGGTCGCCACACCCGCGCCCACCAACAAACACATCAAACAGAAACCACCAGCCGCAGCCACATCAGCGCCCAGGTGCACGGCAACATCAAGGTCGTTCCCATCGAGGAGATCATCTACTTCCGCGCCGACCAGAAATATGTCAATGCCTGTCATACCGGCGGCGAGTTGATACTGGAAGAGTCATTAAAATCACTGGAACAGGAATTCGCCGCCGACTTCATCCGCGTACACCGCAACGCNNCCGCCGCCAGGGGAGTGAGTTGAAGCGTTTATTGAAGGAAAAGTAGCGCACGAACATCGCGTTGATAACTATGCTGCCGACGCGACGAACCTCAGTGACTTATCAAGGTTGAGGATCGATTCGTTCCAATCTACCAACCGTAAAAAAAAATTGTAAACAGTGTGAGGGAATAATTGGATATGCTTTCCTATCCTCCCCCAACTACAACCACTATCCGGTTGAACCACCCCCTTCATAGTACCGAACACACTCCACCCTCGAAAGGAAGGTTAACACTGTAGCTCTTGCTGGTAACATTTCCCGCGCGATCTGTGGCGGAGACGCTGACTGTCTGGGTATTTGAGATATTAATCAGTTGCACTTTAGAACCCGCGTCCGGCCCAACGGCATAAACCGTTGGATTTGGATTGAGAGATATGTGCGACATACTCGCCGAAGCGATCCCTGACCTGGCCACTAACGCATCGCCCGGATCACTAAACCCAATTGTCATATTACAATACCAACCACCTGCGGCAGTGGTACTGGCGCTCAAAGAGACGTTCGGCGCAGTGTTATCGAACATTATATTGTTCACAGAAACGCTGGCCGTATTACCTGCTACGTCGGTAGCAACCACGCCGATCTTGTGCAATCCTTCCAGATAGTTGGTCGATACAATATCCAGGGCAGGATTGGTAACGTCCGCAGCCGAACCAATGCGCACATCGTCAAGATAAAAATCCACCGATACAACGCCATTCGCGTCCGATACTGTAGACTTCACACTAAACTTCCCTCTACGAAAGGCTCCCGCAACGAGATTGTCAATGGTTACGGCAGGAGCGGTANNACTCGATGCCCGCCACATTCAAACTGGATTGCAAAGCAGGAAAATCGACAAAGGTTGTTCGTGCACCGGTAAAGTCCAGCGTAGCACTCTGCATTCCGTACACGTCTTCAGCATTCGCACGGAACGGGACCGCACTACCGGATAAAAACGCGCCGTTTGCCGGTTTATCGATAACGAGAGTCGGCGCAGTATTATCCACCACATAATCGACACTCTGGACAGCTTTTTCACTAACAACATTAGTTACCGTAAGCGAATATTGGTGCCCTCCATCCGCCAATTGCGAGCTATCCAGTTGGACAGATGGCTTAGCCGGTGTTCCGGCCAATACAGTGTTCCCCTGATCATCGGAAAACTCCACGCTGGAGATTTCAAGAGTAGAACCGACAGTGGCACTCATCGTAAAATTACCCCGGACCAGGGCGCCATCCGGCGGTTGGATGTTGCTTATAGCAATTCCGGTATTCGAGATAGACACATTTTCGACCGCGACCACCCTGGTCACGTCAATGAGATTCTTTACCGATATTTGTAGCGTGTAGTTGGTTGCATCAGGTAGCAACCGGGTATTAAACGCCACCACCGGCTTGGCCAAATCGGAAGCACTACCAAGGGAGTAGTTACCACCAATCGAACTGACGGCACCAAACTCGACGGAGCTGACGCCCAGACGGTCAGCAACTTCAGCCCCAAAAGACACCTCCCCCACCAGAACATCACCTGATTTAACAGAAACGTTGGCCACAACGGTTTGGGTATCAATCTGCGTCACCGCCTCGTTGTTGAAGATAGGATCCTCAGAATCATTCATTGTCTGGGCGGTGGACACCAGATCCGCCACTTTGAGCGTAGTCAAATTCTTATATGAATTGGTCATTATCAACAGATTAAGCGGTAATTCTGAGCGATAAAGTTGCGTCGTGACCGACACGTTGCCCATGGCCAGCATTTCACCGCCATTACCATCCAGCAAACAACCCGTCGTGCTAATGTCATCTTTAGCCAACGTGGCGAAATGTATTGAGGTATTTTCTTGATGAATAGGCTGTCCGTTTTGTTCACTGACATATGCCATCAACCCCGACACCGCCGCATTGGCGAAACCGTAACGATGTCCATCAGTAGCGAAACCCGTACTGCTCTCTGCCAACGAGATTTCAATCGGTGTCGTTGTCGCGATATCCAGACCCAGCCAGCCCGAAATGCGATTATTCGCCTGCTTTACCGCTTCCTCACCCGCCGTTCCACTATTCAGCAAACACTGAGACAATCCTGAGGCGATATGCGTATAAAAAGTTATTGCCAATTCTTTTGAATTTACACCATCGGCAGTGACCACACCACACAGTGACTGCCCCTCTCTCAACGCTATCGTAACACCAGATGCCTCCTCAATATATTTTCCCTGGACAACACATACTTGCAGTGGCCCCTTTGTCTTTCCAATGGACAAGGCGAACTTGCCATCACCATCGATATCACTTTTAGCTATCGGATTTCCGGATGTGTCACCACCGAGTGGATACGCAACCACTTCCCCAGAAAAAAATAAACCCAGATGCGCACTACCAGTTAATACAACAGGATCTTTTTTTTCGTTATCTACCGATTCTTGTACCGCGGTCCCACACCCTGCCACGAAAATCGCTAGCAGCAGCGATGCTAAATTCAGTCTTATTAACCCCATAATTCACCCGTAATTATTGCGCCAATAAATCAAACAACACTAAAAGTGGCAGTATAAAACATTCTCTTTGAGTACTGAACCCGTTGTAGTCAGGAAGGCACTAATTTAAACATTCACGATTGATTAATAACCTCTTCGCATGTCGATTAAGCAACAACGGCAGGTCCTTTTGAACATATAGACCTGGATTAGACTTCCCCCAAAAACTAAAATTGAGTCTATTCTTCGCCGCATGGGAGGATATCCGTCCGTAACTAGATATGGAATTAATCCATATGGGACTCGCTTGACACCTCACAGGAGCACATTCTGACGTGTAAACAACGCATCCTCGCACAGCCATTTTGGGCGCTTCCGCGCCGACCAGAAATTTGTCAACGCCTGCCACACCGGCGGCGAGTTGATACTGGAAGAGTCATTGAAGTCTTTGGAACAGGAGTTCTCGGCTGATTTCATCCGCGTACACCGCAACGCCCTGGTCAACCGACGCTACATCCGCCAACTGGAACGCCACAACGACGGCACCAGCCTGCTCTGGCTGCAAGGCGTGGAAATTCCCCTGGAGGTCAGCCGCCGCCAGGGGAGTGAGTTGAAACGCTTTTTGAAGGAAAAATAGAACTCGAAAACCGCTTGCAACCCCTGCCCGGCCCCGCCCTTCTGCTGTTATATCCTGCTAAAAAAACAATATGGAATGCCCCAGCAACATCGTTTACCATGCCAATCGAAATTCACTAAAAATAATTAAGGGGTACACCAATGAAACCATTAAAAACATTACTGTTGACTGCACCTTTCTGGGTAATTGGTAACATCGCACTAGCTGGCCAGGACCTTGGCATTAAGGGAATTTTTGACATGAATATTCATCTCCAGGGATCCGACGAACTGGTCACCTTTTATAAGAGCGATGGTAGCGATTCAACACTTACCGCAGGCCAGGGCATCTCCTTTAGAGGCGGTGCGCAAATCCCCGTATACAGCCCGATCAACCTGGAGGCATCCGCCGGATGGAAACAGCACTCAGTTTCTGCATCTAACGGTGACGCGACATTCACGCGCTTTTCCGCCGAGGTGTTGGCGTTGTACCTGCAACCCACGGAATCGGGTGCCGAACATCAGATAGGTGCCGGCCTTCTCTATCATACCGCGCCGAAATTCAAATGTGACATCGAAGGTGTATGCAGCGGCAGTGTCAGCTTCGATGCGGCCACCGGCTTCGCACTGCAATATCGATTTGCCCTGGCCTCAATGCCCAACCAGGGAGGCAGGATGACAATAGGTGCACGTTACGAGTCCATCCAATACGGCACCTCCGGCAGATCCGATCTCGATGGATCAAACTTCTCCCTCAATATCGGTTTTTCGCAATAAGCAGGTATCCCGTATGCGTGGGCACGAAACGAGTGCCCACGCCGCATTGATTGACCAATCCTGCAGCAATACATACATAACAATGAACCAACCATCACTGATTTCAATCTCAGGCTAGTAAAAAAAACTTCAACTGCACTCACAGGATTTTTTCCGCCCGATAGTATTGCAAAGCATCACACCAACAGGGTCTGGCAAATGCCAGTAGAAACCGAAACACTTACAAATAAGCCAACAGTATGCTCAGCGAAGCCCAACAATGGTGTAATTCGATCCACTCCAATCTATAAGAAAAAATTACCAATAATAATTCAACATCAATCCACCTCGATAAAACCCGGAAGCGGTTGAGTCCATATTTAGCTTCACACCGTCAGCCTCACCAACGCCAACCAACTCTGCGGAACCACTGGCCGACCCAACCAAATAAGAATATCCAACACTCGCCTCCAAACTAAAACGGGGGATAAAAAAGTACTCCCCGCCTAGCGCCAACGAAATTCCTTTCCGCCTTGCTTCCACATTCGACTCCGCCTTGTAATCAGTGTATCCGGTATTTATCGAAATATTCGATTTTGCGTACACCGCGCTGACCTGGTAAAACAGCGATACATCAGATTTAGCCAGATAGCGCCGATATCCAACCATTAAACTCAAATCAGAATTTTCTTGCACTTCGGAGTAATCAACCCCAGTGACTCCGGTTGTTCGATCTCTTCGCACTTGACTATTGGAGATAACGAAACAAACAGCCCCGACATCTGACAATAGATATTTACCAACAACCGCTTCACCACCATCAAGCGTAAAACCTAGTGAGAACTTCGGCGCCTCATCACCTTCCTGTGCCATAGCGGAATGAATCGAAAACAAGAGAAGGGTAATATGAGACAAGATGGATAATTTCCCAAAACGCATAACTGCTCCTTTTTTGTTTTTCCACAGAACTATATAACCCGATAAAACTGAACCGGACTTAAACACGTCGCCGATCTACTAGGAAGATTTGCCGGGGAGCAAACTAAAACACTAATAGCGGGCAATGAAACAAAAAAAATAGTTCAAGGGAAAGAAGAACATATAAGGCAGGAGAAAACGACGCCACTCCTTTAGCATCGTTTCAAGAGAGCTAGGCCTGAATGGATTGCAACCCACCCATATAGGACTGCAACGCCTTGGGCACGTTGATGGAACCATCGGCCTGCTGGTAGTTCTCCATGATAGCCACCAGGGTGCGACCAACCGCCAGGCCGGAACCGTTCAGAGTATGGACCAGTTCCGGTTTGCCGGTGGCCGGATTGCGCCAACGCGCCAGCATGCGTCGTGCCTGGAAGTCTTCGAAGTTGGAGCAAGAGGATATCTCGCGATATTTCTGTTGGCCGGGCAGCCACACTTCCAGATCGTAGGTCTTGGCGGCGGAGAAGCCCATGTCACCGGCGCACAGCGCCATCACGCGATAAGGCAGTTCCAGTTGTTGCAGGATGGCCTCGGCGTGACCGGTCAGCTCTTCCAAAGCCTGATAAGAATCCTCGGCGCGTACGATCTGCACCAGTTCGACCTTTTCGAACTGATGCTGACGGATCATGCCGCGCGTGTCTTTACCGTAAGAACCGGCCTCACTGCGAAAGCAGGGTGTGTGGGCCACGAACCTGCGCGGCATGTTGGCCTCTTCGACGATGGTGTCGCGCACTATGTTGGTCACCGGCACTTCTGCGGTGGGGATCAAAAAGTACTCCTGCTCGCCACCCAGCTTGAACAGGTCTTCGGCGAACTTGGGCAACTGACCGGTGCCGCGCAGGCTGTCGGCGTTAACCATGTAAGGCACATAGACCTCGCCGTAACCGTGACCGGCGTGGGTGTCGAGCATGAACTGGATCAGGGCGCGGTGCATGCGCGCCAGGCCGCCGCTCAATAACGAGAAACGGCTGCCGGTGATCTTGGCAGCGGTCTCGAAGTCCATCTGTCCCAGGGCCTCACCCAGGTCGACATGATCCTTGGCGACAAAGCCCAAATCACGTGGCTCACCCCAACGGCGCACCTCCACATTGGCATTCTCGTCCTTACCATCGGGCACGCTACTGTGGGGAATATTGGGAATACCCATGAGCAGGTCGTTCAAGACTTGCTGTATCTCGTTCAACTCGGACTCGGCGCCCTTGAGCTGATCGCCCAGGTTGGCGACCGCATCCAGCAACGGTTTGACGTCCTCGCCCTTGGCCTTGGCCTGGCCGATGGCCTTCGAGCGACTGTTGCGTTCGTTCTGCAAATCCTGGGTGCGCACCTGCACCGCCTTGCGGCGCTCTTCCAGTTCGGCCAGCCTGGCCTGGTCGAGCACAAATCCACGGCGCGCCAACTGCTGGGCGACGCCCTCCATATCACTGCGTATCAATTTGGGATCTAACATGAAAACCTTACTTGTTTGTTATTCGTTGACCATCGCATTCCAACTGACTATGTGGCCGGGTTTGATTGAGGTACGCAGGTGCTCGATGATCTCTCGCACCTTGTCGGGCTCATCGAAGAACTCGACCACCACCGGCAGATCCAGGGCCAGATCCATAAAGCGCGCCGTGTGTAATTCGCCGGAATCACCGAAGCCGGAGATACCACGAAATACGGTCACGCCCCGCACCTTTTCCCAGTCGTGCAGGCGCTTAAGTATATTCTCAACGCCGTTGTTTTTCTCGTTTAAATAGATACGAACGATAGTAACTTCTCGCTGTTTCACAACTGTCTCCCCACAATGACCCCAAACCAGGCGGCACCCACGCAACAGAGCACACTGGCCAGGGTATAGGCCAGGGCGCGCAAATACTGGGCGCTCTCTATCAAGTTTAGTGTCTCCAGGGAGAAGGTCGAGAAGGTAGTGAAGGCACCGAGAAATCCGATTAGCAGGGCGGCGCGCCACTCGGGCCCCAGGGCCAGGCGCTCGGTCAGCAGAATAAATAGAAACCCCATGACCAGGGACCCGGCTATGTTTACCAACAAGGTACCCCAGGGGAAGTCGCGCCCCAGCCAAGTGTAGATCTGGGTCGATACCCAGAAGCGCATCACCGCGCCGGCGGCGCCACCGACGGCGATCCAGGCCAGTTGCGCGTTCATGCCGGCTCCTTGCGCGCCCGTCGGGCGCGGGCGTCCAGATCACGCAGCTGTTGAAGGCGCTCACCCACCTTGGCCTCCAGGCCGCGTGGGGTCGGCTGGTAATAGCGTGGCTCGCCCATGCCTTCGGGGAAATAGCTCTCGCCGGCGGCATAGGCATCGGGCTCGTCGTGGGCATAGCGATAGGCCTTGCCGTAGTCCAGCTCCTTCATCAGCTTGGTGGGGGCGTTGCGCAGGTGCAGGGGCACCTCCAGGGAGCCGTGTTTTTTGGCGTCAGCCATGGCGCGGTTATAGGCCAAATAGACGGCGTTACTCTTGGGCACGCTGGCCAGGTACACCAGGGCCTGGGCCACGGCCAGTTCACCCTCGGGGCTGCCCAGGCGCTCCTGCACATCCCAGGCATTCAGGGCCAGTTGCAGGCCGCGCGGGTCGGCATTGCCGATGTCCTC
>DKAX01000059.1 GCA_002450975.1 Proteobacteria bacterium UBA6915 | reverse complement strand
TATCGCCAGCATGCAGGCTTTTCATGAACGTTACATGGTTTCCAACCGGGTTTGTCGTTTATGGGTAGACATGGTGCGTGGACTGGATATCGATATGATCGTGCCACAACACGGCCGACCCTTTATCGGCAAAGCTATGATTGCCCAGTTCCTTGACTGGTTCAGTGAGCTACAGTGCGGTATCGATTTGATGACCGAGTCGAGTTATCGATTGCCTTGAGGCAGCAGTTGATTCGTTTGCAAGCTGGTCGTCAAATCATTCACATCGGTAATCGGTGATTGACAGGTGGTGCCGCTGCACTGGTAAGCGATAAAGCCATGCCGGGGGGCACGTTCTGCGAGCAACCCGGGTAAGTCGTTTTCAGTCGCCGGAATAGCCACACTGAGGCGGCGTGGTGCATAGCCCTGTTGGCACAAGCGCTGGGCCTGTCGCAATTCTTCGCCTTCACCCCGTAGCACAATGATTTCCGGCGGGTAGAGATATTCCTCCAATGCGTCGAGCAGGGCGCAATGCACATACGGCATTTGACTGACTACCTGCCAGGTATTTTGCAGGGTACGCGCTGCGGCGTTGGTATAGCGCGGCTCACCCAGCAGATGGCCAAGTCGTCCCAATGCCTGGGCGGCGATCCCGTTACCGGCAGGCATGGCGTCATCCATGCTCGGTTTGGGGCGGTGAATCAGGTGTTCATGATCATCGGCGGTAAAGTAGAAGCCGCCGTGCTGTGAATCCTCAAAGTGTGCCAGCAGCAACTCCGCCAACTCGATAGCCAATTGCAGATCCTGCCTGCGCCACTCGGCTTGCAGCAGTTCCAGCAGACCATCGAGCAGAAATACGTGATCATCCAGATAGGCCGTGAGCCGTGCCTGGCCGTCCTTGTAGCAGGCCAGTAACCGCCCATCCTGGAATAACCGCGCGTGAATAAAATCCACCGCCTGTTGTGCCGAATGAATGAAGTCAGCGCGTCCCAGTCGCCGACCAGCCGCCGCCATGCCCTTGATCATCAGGCCATTCCAGGCCGTGAGTACTTTCTCGTCACGGCCGGGGCGTACTCGCGTTTCCCGTTGAGTAAACAGTTTGTCGCGCGCGCTGGTTAACAGCGCCGTCGCCTGTTGATGGGTGAGCTCCAGATTCTGCGCCACGCTGGCCGTATCGTGGTAAACATGCAAGTGCCAGCGGCCTTCAAAATTCGGTTCCCCGTCGAGACCGTAGACCCGGGCAACAACAGCATATTCATCGCTGGTCAGCAGTGACGTGGCTTCTTCCCGTGACCAGACATAGAAGCGGCCTTCTTCACCTTCCGAATCGGCGTCAAGGGTGGAATAGTACCCGCCGTCCGGCGCCTGCATTTCCCGCATCACCCACTCGGCGGTTTCCTCGGCAATGCGCCGGAATACCTGAAGATCACTTGCCTGCCAGGCCTGACTGTAGAGACTCAGGAGCGGGCCGTTGTCGTACAGCATTTTCTCGAAGTGGGGAATCATCCATTTCTCATCCACCGAATAACGGCAAAAGCCACCGCCCAGCTGGTCATAAATGCCCCCGGAGGCCATGGCATGCAAGGTGTTAAACACCATATCCCGGGCCTGTGTGTCCGGCTGATCGGTCAGGCCTGTGGTGGCCCAGTGACGCAGCAGACGTTCGAGATTGGTCGGATGGGGGAACTTGGGTGCCTGGCCAAAACCGCCCCAGGTGGTGTCGTAATTCCGGGCAAGTTGGTGGCGGGCGCCGTCGAGGGGCGTGGGAATGAGCTGCTCCAGCGCACTGCTTTGGCCGGGGTTAAGACTATCAAGTGCCTCAAGGAGATGTTGATTCTGACTGCGAATATCCGCTTCGTGTTGCTCATAGACCGAGGCGATGTGCTCCAGTATTTCTACGAAGGAGGGCATGCCGTGGCGTCGCTCCGGGGGGAAATAGGTCCCGGCAAAAAACGGTGTCTGGTCATCCGGCGTCAGGAACACGGTCAAGGGCCAGCCGCCACCCCGCTGGGTCAGCAGTTGATGGGCATGCTGGTAAATCTTGTCCAGATCCGGCCGTTCCTCGCGATCCACCTTGATATTGATAAACAGCCGGTTCATCACTTCGGCTGTTTGCGGATCCTCAAAGGATTCATGTGCCATGACATGGCACCAGTGGCAGGCGGAATAACCGATGGAAAGAAGGATCGGTTTGTTCAGCTCACGCGCCGTGGCAAGGGCCTCGCTGTTCCAGCCATACCAGTCCACCGGGTTATGGGCATGTTGTAGTAGATAGGGGCTGGTTTCTGCGGCGAGGCGGTTGCGGTATTCAGTCATGACAGGCCAATTTATACTTGAGTAAAAGATTCAACTATAAACCATCTTGTCGTTTGAAGCTAAGGCGTGGACGTCGGGGGGAATGTCCGGTAGCTTATGCGCTTTCGCGCGACTAACGACCAGTAACTCGACAGGCTATTTCACGATGTATCCCTCACTCCGGCTCAAGAAGCATGAAGATCGCCGTCTGCGTTCCGGCCATGCCTGGGTGTATAGCAATGAAGTGGATGTCAAAGTGTCGCCACTGGGGAATTTCGAGCCGGGAGACGTGGTACAGATCGAGGACGCGCGTGGCAAACCCCTGGGCATGGCCAGTATCAATCCTGCCACCCTGATCTGTGCCCGGCTCTATAGTCGCCGCGTGCCGCAGGCCCTGGATCAGGCCTTTCTGGTCAAGCGCTTGCG
>DKAX01000095.1 GCA_002450975.1 Proteobacteria bacterium UBA6915 | reverse complement strand
CACCGAAACGAAAGTCACTCGGCTCGACGTCCGGGAACGTCGTTCAATTCAAGCTTCGCGCAGCGAATCACCCGCGCCCCCGCATCACCCCACACGCCCACTCAAATATCGGCAACACCCGCTCCGACACCCGTTGCACGGCGCCGTGATAGTCCACCCACAGAAACTCCTCGTGTTCGGGATGACCCAGCTCTTCACTGACGGGTAAAAAAACTTCACCGTGGTCGCTGCGTGCCATGTAGTAGCGGGCGATCTTGTTCATGGGGCCGTATGGGCGGGTCTCACGGTAGTCTTCGCCCCAGGCGAACACCAGACCATTCAGGGTAGTCTCTTCCTCCACTTCGCGGATAGCGCCGGTCAAAGGATCTTCACCGGGTTCCACCAGGCCCTTGGGGAAATCCCAATACTGGTAGGCACGCAGTAGGAGAAATCGCGGTTCCTGCTCGATATCGCGCACAATAATCACGCCGGCGGACAACCGGGTTTCGTTCATGCAGGACTCCCTTCAGCGTTGGCCTTGTCTCTGGCCAGCAGCATTATGGTTATTAATAGAGTGGCGCCACACAGGAACACCGTGAACTGGGGGCCGAAGCCATCGGCCAACGCGCCCAGGGTCAACTGGCCCAGGGGCATCAGGCCATGCAAGGTGACGGTAAACAAGGCCATCACCCGGCCACGCATGGCGTCGGGTACCAGGAGTTGGATGTAGGCATTGCTCGAGGCCACGGCCGTGGTGAGAAAATAACCGGCGAAGGGCAGGATCAGCAACCCCAACCAGAACCAGGGGACATAGCTGAAGGCTAACAACACCAGCGAGGCACTAAAGGCGGCGCGGCGCAGTCTACGCGACATACCCTCCACCTTGGTCCCGCGCCGTGCCAGGGACAAAGCGCCGAACAGTGAACCCAGTCCAATGGCCGCCATCAGCCAACCCAGGGCCTCGGGACCGGCGACAAAGACCTGGCGCGCAAACAGGGGCATCAACACAGCTGAAGTCGTACCCAGCAGACTGACCATCGCCACCAGCGTCAAAGCAAAACGAATGCGCCGCTCCTGCCAGGCATAACGCAGCCCCGCCGCCACTCCGCGGCCGGCACCTTGTTTATGTCCATCACCTTCGGCCTGGGTGACGATCATCAGCAGGGCAATGATGACGGCGAGAAAGGTAAAACCATTGATGACAAACACCCAGCCCTCACCGATCCAGGCAACCAACAGTCCCGCCACCGCCGGCCCGGCAAAGCGCGACAGGTGAAACAGGCTGGAATTGAGGGCGACGGCATTGGGCAGGTCGCTGCGCGGCACCAGTTGGGCGACGAAAGCGTGACGCGCCGGCATCTCCAGGGCATGTACCACACCGATGGCCACGGCCAGCAGCAGGATATGCCAGGGGGCCACCCAACCTTTAAGCGTCAACAAGGCCAGTACCAGGGCATGCACCAGGGCCAGGCTTTGGCACACCAGCAACAGCCGACGCCGGTCGAAGCGATCGGCCAACACACCACCCCACAAGCCCAGCAGCAACACCGGTATCAGCGCGGCGGCCGAGGCCAGGCCGAGCATAAAGGCCGAATCGGTCAGGCGATACATGAGCCAGGCCTGGGCGATGTTCTGCATCCAGGTCCCCTGCAGGGAGACCGCCTGGCCGAAAAAATAGAGCCGGTAGTTGCGATGTTGCAGCGAGCGAAAGGTGTCGGACTGGATTACGGCTTTCAACGGCGGGCCCCGGGTTGCGATCGAGGCCACAGAATAAAACATTCGCGCCGCCGACACACCCCGCAAACCGGGGTTGCTGAACTATACTTGGCAAAAACCCAAAAGAAGAAACACCATGGATAGCGCAGAAGTCCTCTACGACGCCTTCAAAGAATCCTACCTGCAGTCGCGCAAACTCTATCGCGCCACCGTCATCATCTCCCTGTTCACCCTGATGGTGATCCTGCTGGTGGTACGCGACAACGTCATCACCACCACCTCGCAACCGCGGATGGACGGTTACCAGCAGCGCCTGCAGGAGATCGAACAGCAGCTCAGCGACAGCGATGACAGCGCCTTCAAACCCGAGGCCGGTTACTATCAGGCGCGCAAGGCATTAAAGGAGGCGGAGGCGGCAGTGGAAAACTGGCCGCAGAAACTGCCGGCGCGCAAGAAGATGAAGCAGAAATATGAAGGCCTGCTCAAGGAGTATTCCGGCAATCATGACAAGGCCATGGAACGCCTGAAGATCGACGGTGAACCGGGACTCAATCTCTATCAGGAACTGGCGACGCTGATCCAGGCGCAGGACAGCGCACAAGAGGATTACAACCAGCAGAACAAGGAACGCCAGAAACAGGAACGCAAATACAAGCAACAGCAAAACAAGGGTAAGGATCAACTGCAAAACGAGCGCGCACAGATCAAGGAGCAGATCAAGACGCTTAATGAAGAGCTGTCACGCATACAACACGATGAGACGCGTCTGCCCTGGCTGGGGTTGCGGGTCAATCCGCGCGATATACTCTCCCTGCTGCCTTTGTTGCTGATGGCCTTGTATCACATCCTGTTCGATAAGTTCGACGAGATACTCTCCATCATGCGCAACCCCCAGCTTGCCGACTATCGCCATGTGCTGCGCATCTATCCGGTACCGGTGTTCCTCGACCGGCGTAACCTCTTTTCCTGGTTCACCATCGTCCTGCTATATGGTTTTATCCCGGCGGTGCAGGTCATTACGGTACTCATGATCTATCACTACCAGATCGGCATGCTGGGCGTCGCCACCAATGCCTGGGCCTGGGCCCTGGGTAGCAGCGGCGTGGCCGCGCTGGTAACCATCGCCTATCCATTGATTCTGTTCATCCAGCACCGCCAGCAGATCTTTGCCGGCAGGCCTGAAAATCAATATCGCGATCCCTCGCCCACACAAGGGGAAGCCTGACGCTCACTCGTATTGAGCGTCAGGCTTTCTACGGGTGGAGATCAGGGCGTTATCACCTCACCGTCGGCACCCGCGGTTTCACCGGTGCCACCGGTTACATCGATAGTGGCATCCAGGGTCAGGTTGCTGATATCGGGCGTTTCAAAGGTGAAACGGCCACCCTTGCCACCGACAGAGCCAGCCAATTGGGGATCAGCGTCACCACCGTGGGCGATGAACTGACTACTGACCGTGATGTTCGGCGCCTGATGGGTGGTGATGCCACCATCGCCGCCCCTAAAGCGCCCGTTACCACCACTGGCGCGTATACCACCGCTGTTGTCGATGGCACCGGCCTTACTGAAAATATTGATGGTGCCAGCGGACTGGCCGTGTGCAACATCCGCCGTGGACAGATCATTACCACCATTGACGGTCAGGCGGGAACGATTGACCACATCGCCCCAGGCGTTGAGATTGATAGTGCCGGCATTCATACCGACCGCGTCAAAACCCCTGCCATCGCCACCCCGGCTGACCAGCCGTCCGCGGTTGACCAGCCGTTCTATGTCAACATCGACGGCTACGGCATCCAAATCACCCTGGATGGAGATATTGGCGGCCTTGCCACCCACCGCCGGCGTTGATACCGGTACCGAAACAACATCGCCGCCGCGGCTGGAGAGATCCGCTTCGTTGACCACATGACCCGATACGGAGTCGACAAACACACCCCCGCCACTGTCCCAACTCTCGCCATCCAACTGGATCAGAATCGGCGCGCCATCACCGCCGTTGTTGCCGCTACCGCCGTAGGCATAGATCTCGGTGTATCCGTACAAGGCGATACGATTGCTGCCCGGATCGCTGTTATTTAAGTCGGTAAATCCGGTTAGTGACTGGTAGTGGCTACCGGAAGCATCCAGGATCAAGGTGATATCGCCGCCCTTGCCCCCGTTATTAGAACCGGTGGCTGCAGAATTTCCACCCGCTGTGTTGATGTCGCCGCTCAGGATCAGGTTACCTGCATTGGCCACACCGCCGCTACGGATTGCCGGGAAGACCGTCATATTCACGGTCACGCCATCACTGCCCGATTCAATTGCCGACTGGGTACTTCCACCGACGGCATAGATTTCAGCTTCATTGCGCAGATTGCCGCCCCAAACGACCATCTTCAGTTTTCCGACAGTTGCGTCCACCGGCCCATCACTGGCGTTACCTGCGCGCAAAACCAGTCGGCCGCTATTGTAGATCGACCCGGCACCCACCGCCCCCTGATCACTGGCAAAACCGGCAAGCAGAGTGATCGAACCGGCAGCCCCTGCCTGAACCACACCATCACCGCCGCGTACGACTATTTCACCGCTGTTATAAATATCGCCATCGTAGGTTTGCAGCGTAATCGAACCACCACCGCCACCGCGCTCGGTAAGAGAATCCTCCCCGGTGGCGGCGATCTTGCCACTGTTCATCAATACAAACAGCACATCCAACAAAATATTGCCGCCGTCCAGACGCTGGGCAGCAGTACTGTCGAAGGCATTGGCACTAATTGCACCCTGATTATAAAGACTACCCTCGACCGACAGCTCGATATCGCCTGCCGCCTGCCCTGCCTTACTACCGCTGGTGACGATGCGGGCATCGGCCAAACCAAAGTAATTCGTCGCGAACAACGCTAAAGAATCACGCTGAACTGTATTACCACTCGCAGTGCGCAAATCTCCGGCATTGACTACATCGTTGTTCAACTGAATGCTAGCCGTATTACCGTTGTTGGCATGCACAATCAGTGTGGCACCAGAATCGATTTCAATTCCTGTAGCGGTTTCACTGGTTTCGAAGAGTATCCCGTTGCCATTGGAGATGTACAATCTGTAACTGCCGACCTGCAAATAGGGCTCACCTGCGGGCGGCTCCGTATCTCCCGTATTAAGCGCGTTGGCGTGAATAGGAGTGACACCCGACACCAGCAAAGGATGAGCGCCTGTGTCGTAGGCCGGCGCATCAGGGAGAGGAACCACGGATAGACTGCTGCTGTTAAACAAACCGATATCGGCACGCCCCTGATTGTCATGACCACCGAGCTTTTTGATCGTCACCGCGCCACCGTCACCACCGCGCCCGCCGTTGCTACCGGCGTCACCGCCGCGGGCATTGAGTTGATAGGCGATCACGTGATACTGCAGGCTGAGCGGCGCCAGGCTGTTACCCGCCTTATCCTTGGCTGCCACAGTCAGGTTACGCGCGCCCCCTGCACTCCAAAAACGCTCGGGGCTCACGGTCAACACCTGATTGGCGCCATCCCAGACACCGCCATCATCCTCGTTAGCCATGCCACCGCCCAGTACCAGCGTTGCGCTTTCCATAGCTTCGCTGAAGGTGATCACAATGCTATCGGGACCGAAAATTTGTGCACCGCTTAGCGGGCTGACAGTTGCGGTTGGCGCTGTGGTATCACCCGTTTGGTTTTTGATAGTCAGACTGACTTGCGCGGCGGTGCTATTTTTGGCACCATCGTATGCCTCTGCGCGCAGGACATGTACGCCATCCGCATAGAGCGTGGTATTCAGATTGGTTTGATAAGGAGCATTGGCCAGACTGGCAAACTGCACGCCGTCCAGGCTCAATACCACTTCTGTGACCGCCACATTGTCACTGGCCGTGACCGAAACCTCGACTGTCCCGCCCACCACCGCATCAGCCAGCGGTGCGACTATTGACACCGTCGGTGGTGTCGTGTCTTTTTTCTTGCCGCCTCCGCCACCGCCACCGCCACAGGCATTGAGGGATAGAAACAGGGCGACCAAAATCGGGACAAGGTACTTTACCGTTTGACTGGAGTATGCGCGCGATTGGAAATACATAGCGACCTCCTTCCCTGAACGAAACGCAAATTCTCTTTTCCACTATACTGCCGTTACCGGCCATAGTCGCATACGTATCAATACCTATGGCCAACAAAGCCACTTACGGACAGCGCAGTCTTTAGTAGCTCCAGCGATACCCCAGCTCCATATTGCGTCGGATATAGTCCTGATTGGCGGTGTCCCCGTAGTATTCCCACCACGTCACGCCCACCTGTAAATGCAATTGCATCGTCTTGCTCCAGTTATACTCGAGCTTGAAAGTGGGTTTTCTCCGTACCAATTGAAAATCGTCGAAGTCGTCACGCACAATATGCGCATAGCGCAGATCCAGCCGCCAGACTTTGTTCAACGACACCCGCATGGCCGCCATGGCCAGCCAGTCACTGTAATTCTGTGTATCGGAATAGCGCAGATTGACAATATAGTTGTCACGCATCTGCAACCAGTTCCCGGTAACCAGCTGCATCGACAGATAGGTCTGGTCATCCTCTTCGCTCTCCAGAGTCTCGCCATCGGCTCCGAGAAAATGAAACAACTGGCTGGAACGCGACCAGTCCAGGCTGTATTGGAATCGGTCGCTGTAGTTGTACCAATAACCAACAGAATAGGAACGGGTCTCGCCGGTGTTGTCCAGGGCCAGGGCGCGTAGCGCCTCTTCATCCAGCTCGGTCAACAACTCATCGACACTGCCGGCCTGTGGCCTGCTCAGTAGGGCATTATTCAATTCCAACAACGGACTGCGCCTTCGATCATAATAGGCGTTGACAGAATGGCGTTCATTGANNGGGGCAAAATCGATATTGCTGAAGATCTCGGTCCACTCCAGAGAAACGCTGGAGAATCGCGTGTCTGTCTGTATGGTCGAACGATTTTCAAAGCCAACCGGATAGCCGCTGTAGACATTGACCCTCAACCTGGACAGTATGTCATACCCTAGTTGCACACCATCAAAACGCCCGAGAATACCGCCACCGTTACTTGTCTGGCGACCTGCCCGGCCATACAACCCCCAGGCACCCTGCTTGACATCCACGTACAAGGCATCAACCTCGACCCCGCCATCCTCCTCGAAATAATAGTCATAGTCATGATCGGCATCGAAATAAGCGCGCACATTCAATGAATTCTGCTGCATGCGCCAATCGTAGGAATACTGCGTTAGTAACAGAGACTGATCCGTGCGCGAACCACCTTCGATGGTATTGTCTCCGTAGAAAAAATATTGCGCGAGGGTGCCAAAACTTTGATAGCGAATCTTGTCACTGGGCGCCCCCTCCGGCACTTTGAGCTTGTCACGCGGTTTCAAATCGCTGTCGATAAGCTCAGCCAGACGTTGACGGACACGATCACTATCCTCACCATTGGGATAGAGTTTCAGATAGTGCTGATAAACCGACTTGGCATGAGCTTTCTGACCCTTGCGTTCCCGGGCAATCCCCAGCAATTCCAGGGCCTCCTTACTGAGCTTGGCGTCATCAACGACCGAAAGTTTGGTTAACAAACCTATGGCACGTTCAAAGTCATTGAGACGCAATGCCTGGCGCGCACTCTGCATCATATTCCCCAGGCGTTGCTCGGCACTGACATTCGCCTTTTCTTTGTCCTGAACAAAACGAAACAACAATGAACGGCCCAGGGCGCGGGTTCGCACTGACAAAGGAATCGCCTTATTGAGTTTGACTATGAAGCGGTCACCGCGCTGATCGTGTAACAATTCGATATTGACCGGGGTATTCAACGCGGCCACCGAAACCTGTGCCGTTTCAGAGAAGGCCTTTTGCCGGGTCAGCTTATCGTCTTTGATTTTTACTGTCACTCGGTAGGTGCCAGAAGCTTGGCTAGGGGTCACACGCTCGACCTGCGCCGGTGCAGATAAATCCAGACGCACGACTACCGCACCGTCTTCATTGAGCAACTCGACCTTTTCTATAACCTTGGCCTGAACACCGCCGGCCCAGAGACCGGCGGCCAAGCCTAGTGATAAAAATAACCTCACGCTACTGCCTGACATCATATCGAACAACAATCCCTCATCTACCAACTCGATCGGCTGGTGCGATGCTCCGGTCCGGAACGGCGTGATCTAATCACGGAAAAGGTGTTATCCGTATAGATATGACAGGCACCGGTACAATCACGCAGTTCGGACACAGTGTAGTTAATACGACTGGGCACCTCGGTCTTGACATGCGGACCAGTGCGATAATCGGCATCGTGACAACCTGCACAGTCGGGCTTGTAGGTGGCATTGCGGTATGGCACCGCTTCGCTGTTACCGGTATGACACCGGTTGCAGGTCACCGAACTGCGATGGTCACCGGGATAGTTGGCGCTGGTATGACTGAAAGAAATAGTCGCAAAGGTGATGGTACCGTGACAGGTATTACACTCCCGATTGGTGCCAAAGTGGCCATTAGGTTTCCCCTTTGCGCTCACACCGTGACATTCGCTGCAACCGCCGGTGATATTGCTGTGATCGAATCCCGACGCAGGTTTCCACGCGGTATTGAAGTGACAAACACTGCAATCAGCGGTAGTACCGATATGCCCCTGTGGTTTACCGACTACGTTGACGTTGTTATGACAACCGGAACAGTTGCTCGTATATATAGAATGATCAAACCCGGGCGCCGGCTTCCAGGCGGTGCTGGTGTGGCACTCCTCACACTGATTGCCACTATTAAAATGGCGCGCAACTTTCTGATGGCATTGATTGCAACCACTTCTGACATTGGCATGATCGAAGGCCGCCGGACGCCAGGCGTTGGTGGCATGACAGGCATCGCAGTCACTGGAGGTGGCAATATGGTCACGCCCCTTACCGCGCGCAGTGACTCCGTTATGACAGTTGGCGCATGGGCCACTGATATTATCATGATTCACATTGGCCGGCGTCCATGAACCGGTGCCGTGACACTGATCGCACTCTGCGCTGGTGACGATATGATCGCGCACCTTACCGCGTGCGTTCACCCCGTTATGGCAGACACTGCAACGGGCCGTCACCACGTCGTGATTCATGGTCGCAGGACGCCATCCCTTTGTGCTGTGACAACTATCGCAGGCGGCGCTTACTGGAATGTGTTTACGACCCTGACCACGCGCATCGACACCGTTGTGGCAACTGTTGCAGGTACCGCTGACCACGTCATGATCAAAGCGTACAGGCTTCCATGCCAGGGTTCCGTGGCAATTATCGCACGCAGCGCGGGTCTGAATATGTTTGCGCGGCATACCAACACTAGTACTGCCATTGTGGCAGGCCGTGCAAACCTGATTAATGGCGGCATGGTCAATCAGGGCGGGTCTCCAGGCGCTGGTAGAGTGGCAGTCATCGCAGGTATTGGCGCTGACGATATGACGCTTGTGCTTGCCCGGCGCCAACGTACCGTTATGGCACGCGGAACAGATGGTCGGCGTGCCTTTGAACAGACCGCGCAGATGGCACGACTGGCAACGCACAGTTTCATGTTTACCGGTTAAAAGAAATCCGGTGGTCATATGATCAAAATCACGATCCAGGGATCTGGCGGTGACGGAATCAATCGTCCCCAGCGCCAACGTCAATAAAAACGCGGACAAAACAACTCTCGAAACAACACCCATACCAGTACGTACTGACATGCCCTCTCCTCCCTACCCGTCACCGGGCGAAATAACCTCAAGCTTCTTTTCGCTTCAGCGAGGTTTGATATTTTTAAATGCCTTGTCGTCGTGACACCGGTCACAGGCACGACCAAACTCACCATCATGTATGTCGTCATCACCATGACAGCGATAACAGACCGTTGATATTTTCAAATCCTTGGCCACTGCCGATTTATGACACAGTTCGCACCGAATACCCTTGTGCGCACCGCGCAGGGGATAATCAGTCTGCTTGTCGTGATCAAAGCGCCATACCTTCCAATCGGCGGCGAAATGGCAGCGTTGACACTGTTCACTCAATCGGCGCTTGTGCACATCCGATGTCCGGTGGCAGCTGAAACAGCGAATATCCGCCTCGCTAAAGCGGCTGGAGATATGACACTCCTCGCAGGCCAACGCCGCATGAGAGCCCAATAGCGGAAAGCGCGACAGGTCATGATCAAAACGCGTTGCCTGTCCCCAGCCGCGTTCATTGTGACATTCACCGCAGGCCTCGCCCTGTTTTCCCTTATGGGCATCGTCCTGCTTATGACAGGCGATGCACTTTACCGAAAGCTTGTCCTTGTACAGATCACCCGTATGACAATGATCGCAGCGCAGCTTGTCGTGTTTCCCTTGCAGGCGAAAATCGGTCTTGTCATGATCAAAGATCGATTTGCCCCAGCCCTTGGCTGTATGACAGTCCTGGCACTTATCGCCATAACGACCCTTGTGACGATCCTCAACCCGGTGACACTCCGCACAGGCGGTCTTGGGTTTGTCCTTGATCCCCGGCTGCTTGTGACACTGGTCGCAATGCACCTTCTTATGACCGTCACGCAGTGGAAAATCGCTGTCCTTATCGTGATCGAAGGTCTGCAATGACCAGCCGGCCTCACTGTGGCAATCGGCGCATTTCTCACCATTGCGCCCCTTATGCTTGTCATCGGCCCGGTGACAGCCGATACATTTATCGGGTACGCCGCTGTATTGTTCCTGCGGGTGACAGTCCCGGCAGATCACACCGCGATGCTTGCCCTTCAGTTTGAAATCGGTACGGTCATGATCAAAGACAAAATCGGTCCAACGATTTTCGCGATGACAGCTGTTACACACCTTACCCAGGCGTCCGTCATGGGGCTCGGCCTCCTTGTGACACTCCACGCAGGTTGACTTGGCCTTGGCATGGGTCTCTTCTTTTTTATGACAACGATCACATGCCACCTTGCTGTGGGCATCGCGCAGGGGAAAATCGGTAAAGCCATGATCAAAGGTCTGCGCATCCAGCAATACCAGCTCATGATCGCGCCCCTTGTGCTCAGCGTGACAGTCATTGCAGCTCTTTGCACGCACGCCAGGCATGCGTCCGTGCAGCCCTTTTTTATCCTTGATATCGAGTTTGATATTCTCGTGATCGTGGCAATCCAGGCATAACTTATCCTGGCCTGTCTTTTTGAACGGTGCATGACAGTTATCACAATTTTTTTCGTACTTGGCATGCGCCTTGGCCAGCGGCCCGGGCATCAATGCCTTCTCCAAGGTATTACGGATATCCGCCTGCGCCGGCATAACGACCAGACACAACACCAATAGACTACGTATACGCAACCACACCACGCCAATCTCAATACATATGTACGGCAATTACGTGTACGACACCGCTCAACCACAACAAGTAGATCAAGGGAATATGCGCGCTGCGCCACAGGGCAAACAGGCGCTCATAGACACCGAACAAGGCCACCGTGCGCAGGGCGTTCAGGTACTCATCCAGGCGTTGGCGATAGTAACGATATTGCTCCTTGGCCTGCTCCTGACCGACGCGCATCACATTGACCTTGGACAACAAGGTACGACGACCGGCTCGGCGCAAACCGATACGCGCCCAGCGACAGCGAACAAACACCGTCACCAAACGTGTAATACCGAACAGGATATTGCGCGGTTCGCGCAGCACCGATGCCTGCAGTCGCTCGATCTGTTCGTTTCTCAGGTATTGATTGTATTGATTGATAGTCTCCGCCAACTCCTGGGAGCGGGCACGCCGGCCATCCAGGCCGAGGTAGATGTGGGTGTAGAGATAGCGACCGATCAGGCCGCTGGCGAACACCACGCACATGGACACCAGGGCAACACCGCCATTCATGGAACCGATGCGAAAGGTGGAATGCACCAGCACCAGAAAGGGACCGAGCACGCCGAGAATAATATGCATACGCAGCCAGTGGCGCATCAGGGGACGAAACAGGCGTGAGCGTTTCATCAGGGAATAGGCGCTGGCCAAAACCATGATGATGCCGCCGGTCAGCCCAAGGTAATACCCTAACCCCTCTTCGGGTGTGTAATATCGTTCCGACCAGTAACGGTTACCCAACACAAACAGCCCGGCAAATGCCAGGGCCATAAAAAAGGCATACAACAATTCACTGCGACTGCCCAGTTGCCGGGTGGCCTGATTGTCCACCACAGCGGCTTTGCGCTGGAACTTTTTCACCTCGGCACCGCTTTGCCCTGCCACCGCCGACACGGCGGAAGGCGTGACAATCTCGATTTCCATAGCCCTATTGCTCATTTTCTGGCCTTGATCATTGGGAACGGCAGCCACTATACCCCCCTTGCTGCAAAAAAATTGGGAAAACTCTCACAACCGATTTAGCATTGCGTCATGGAATTCAAATTCATTTACCGGCAAAGTAAACACCCTGACGTTTTAACTCTCATTAATATTCCGTTTATAAACACGCATGAATCCGTATATCACCTTATTGCTCTACATCATTCCGTTAACGCTGTTCGTCTTATGGCGTAGACGTCGTCTGCGCGACCGTGACAGAAAAAACCAGCAATTCCTGGAAGAGACCCGCCAAGCCGGTCTAACCGAACCGGCCAGCCTCCACCCCAAGATCGACCGCCATCGTTGCATCGGCTGTAACACCTGTGCCATGGCCTGTCCCGAGGGCAATGTACTGGGCATCATCGGCAGCCGTGTGGAGTTGATCAATCCCAGCCACTGCATCGGTCACGGCGCCTGCGCCGACGCCTGCCCGGTGGGCGCCATCACCCTGGTGTTCGGCAGCGAAAAGCGCGGTGTCGATATCCCCATGGTCAGCCCCAATTTCGAAACCAACGTACCCGGCGTATTTATTGCCGGTGAGCTGGGTGGCATGGGACTGATACGCAATGCCATCACCCAGGGGCGCCAGGCCCTGGAGGCCATCAGTCAATATCCCGGCGTGGGCAAGAACAACAAAATAAATGACGTGGTCATCATTGGCGCCGGCCCGGCGGGTATCGCCGCCACCCTGGGTGCCGTGGAAAAAGGCCTGCGTTACATCACCGTGGAACAAGACAGCTTTGGCGGCACCGTCGCCCATTTTCCGCGCGGCAAGATCGTCATGACCCAACCGGCGCAACTGCCCCTGGTCGGCATGGTTAAATTTCGCGAGACCACCAAGGAGACTCTGCTCGGCTTCTGGCAGGAGATCGCGCAAAAACACCGTCTGCAGATCAGTTACCAAGAGCGCCTCGAGGGGGTCAGCCACCAGGGTGACCACCTGCTGGTCAAAACCAGCAAATCCACCTACGCCACACGCACCGTCCTGCTGGCCATCGGCCGGCGCGGTACACCGCGCAAACTGGACGTCCCCGGCGAAGACTTGCCCAAGGTGGTCTACCGTCTGATCGATGCCGAACAATACCGTGGCCAACACGTTTTGGTGGTCGGCGGCGGCGACAGTGCACTGGAAGCGGCCACCAGCATCGCCGAGCAACCGGGCACCCAGGTCACACTCTCCTACCGCAGCGGCTCCTTCAGCCGTGCCAAACCCAAGAATCGCGACAAGGTGGACCAGGCGCAAAAGGCCGGCAGACTTAAGGTTCTGCTTAACTCCGACGTCACGCGCATCGACAAACAGCAGGTGGAGCTGCGTCAACAAGAACAAAATCTCACGCTTGACAATGATGCCGTCATCATCAGCGCCGGCGGTGTACTGCCTAACGGCCTGCTCAAAGAGATCGGCATCGAAATCGAAACCAAATACGGCACAGCCTGATCAGTTGGCATAATCGGCCTCCAGCCAATCGGCATCGGCCTGCCCATCGATCAACTTGCCCTGAATATTCACACCGCTGGCCTTCTTCAGGTTTTCCAGGAACTGCGTCAGATCCTTCTCCGGAACCTTGACCTCGGTCAGGTTCACCTCAGTGTCAAACAACCAGATTGTGGGATCCAAGTTTTTAGTGGGCGCGGCCAATACAAAAATATCCTCAGTTGGTTTTTCCGATCTGCGCAAGAGGGAGATAACCGGATACTCTCCGACCCCGCGCACGGTGACGTTGATGCGTACCGTATTACCTGCCACCAGGGGAGCAGTATTACTGACACCGCTATACACGGTGTCCACCTGTAACTTAAATTTGGTGCCCGGCAAACCACGCAAGACCAACGCTGAGGTGGCGGTATCGACGCTCTCGACCACCGAAGTCACCGTATTGACCGTCAGCGGCGCTGGCACACTATTGCCGTTACCGGATCGGTCTTCCAGCTCTATACTGGCGGCCACAACGGCCCCTTCCTGGTATATCCCCTTCACCTGCAGACGACGACCGGTGGCGATATTATCCGCCGTACCGTTATAAATAACCGTATCTGCGGTCATTCGCACAACAACACCTAACAACGAGAAGCTTGACACATCCAGACGCTCGCCGACCATGCCCTCCAGTTCGGCTCGACCGTTGTCTTCGAGACGGATTTGTTCCGCTTCGACCTCATCGGCCATCAAGATGTTACTGCTGTTGTCATAGTCACCGCGTACACGCAGATAGAGGCCATTGGCCAAGCCTGTGGTTTGTTGCTCATCAACACCGCTGTAATCAACCAAGACGTCTGCCAGACTGAATCGGCGGTTTACCGCGTCCAAACCCTGCAGGTAACCACTCAAGGTCTGGCGCGTGGCATCGGCCAGCGTGTTGATGTAGGTCGCGCGCAATCGGCCGTTGGTATCGCTAAAACCCATCACCGCCACATGGACAGATGGTGCAAGGCTATTAACGCTGGTCTGTTGCGGCCACTGGGTGGTGGCATCATGGATTACCACCTGATTGAACAATAAAAAAGATCCATCATCGTTTAGCACGCCGATAGGGCCACTCAAGCTGTCGTCCACATCGACGCTATCGGTCTGCGCGGCATCGCCGGCCTTGTTGAGGCGCCCGCTGATGCGGGCGATCATGCCGCTGTGCATCTCTGCCAGGGTAACCGCCTGGTTGTTCAGGGTCATGGTGCCTTTGTCTGTTTTATAGGCCACACCGTTGACGGTGATGCCGTCACTGTCAACGCTGTCGATGGCGCCGACACTGACGATCTCATCACCGTCAAATCCGGTACCGCCTGTGCCTCCCTCCTCGGGTACGCATGCATTCAGCATCCAAACCAGGCCGATCAGCCCTAATATTCCACTGCTTTTCATCCCGCCACCGTCAAATCCTGTTGGAAGTAATAGATACCGACGCCCGCCGCGATCCGACCACTGCCCTCACTATGCGGATTGCGATCACGGTCATATTGGGCCATCCAGTGATCCAGGGTCTCGATTAATTGCTGGCCTTGTTCGCGCACCAGGGCCTGTAGTTTGAACATCACCTCGCGCGGCAGATTGTCGTAATAGACCTTGCGTTGCAGATAGGGAGGTTGATCTTTCTTGTAGATATTGTGATCGATGGTATCGAGCAGAAACGAGACATCGGTTCCAAGGATGGCCAGCTTTTCATTAAAACTGTTGGCCGGTACATAGGCGCGCGACAACAGGCGTACCTTGCGGTCGACCTTTTCCACCACGCCGGCGTTGCGTAGCTCATCCAACACCGCCCGTGGCGGCACATCGCCGCTATAGGAGAACACCAAACGGGAAAAGGTATCACCTTCACCGTCATATTCCAGCTCCGCCGGCTCACCGTTCTCGTCGGTGAACCTGAAGTCGCGCACCCAACCGGCGATAACGCGGGCGGCGCGATTAAAGCGTTCGATCAGCGCAACGTTGTTGAAGGAATCCGTTTCCTGGATACGCACCACCTCACGGCGGGTCAGTCCGGTAATGGTCGCCACCCGCGACTTGGTTTGGCGCTTGCCGTTGACCTCGAACTCCTCGGCCACCTCCACATAGGCCTTCTTCACCAATTCGGAAAAGGCACCGTAGGGAATATTATTACGCAATAAAATGCGCACCAATGGCCGCAGCAACTGCAGTATGGCGGCAAAGATTATCTCTTGTGTCTGTGTCATGTCGGCCGTTATATGCTGGTGTTAACTAATATGAGAAACGCTTTTTCCAGGGGTAACGCAAAACCAAGACCCTGCGGGGGTTTTGCCCTTCCATTTCCATAAATAATATAGGTCTACCACCATAGCCTACTTATTAATAATTGTACGGTGGCACCAACTATGGATTTGAGAATAATATCCCAAAACTTGATCAACAAACCATACCAACACAGGACAAAGCGCGAGAAATCCCCAGAACAGAGCAAGTGCTTAACCCAGCCCCAAGTCAACATTAGATACAAAACATGGAGGTACACCAACAAACAACTTTTGCACAAACATAGACAAACGTTGCCACGCACCCAATACAGACCGGGCTATCTAGGCTCATTTCCAAAAGCCATATGAATAACCAGAAAATAGTTGTACTAGAGTAAAAACCATATCAATTTGTGGACCGACGGACTGTAGTTTCACCACCAGCGCATACAGGTTCTAACCATCTCTAGGTACATGTTCTAATGAGAAGCCAAATCATTTTTGATCACTAATCCAATTACGTTTGATGGAACATCGCAACCAAACATAATCCGATATGGCAAATCGGCTGTATACCGATACGTACCGCTGTAAAACCATGCCGACCCTGAACCCATTTTGTGTTTGTACGCGTCAACTTTCTCCTACAGCAGCCCACCTTGGAGAACAAAATGGGAACAAAACTTTTCCGCACTGCCTCTGGAAACAAAGCATGAACTAAATTAACATCTGAAAAATAACCTTGGTCTACAAGCTGTTTTCACTTGCATAGCACAGACTGTATAACTGCAGTCAATATGACAGGATCATCTAACTACAAAATGGAAAAACAGGTTATGCAAAAGTATTTCTTGACTATAGCTACACTATTTATTTCGATAACAGCCGCATCGTGTCAACCATCACCCAACTCAACACTGGATACAGATCAAGATTCCCAAATCGAAAAGAACAACCCCGGCCCCACTGACAATCCTGAAGAAAACAACCCAGAAGTTGCAACTGTTGATCCTGACGAGAATAATTATTGGGAGGTAAAGCCAGAGGGCACTGCTGTCTTTAATACCGACACCCTCGAATGGGAAAATACATTCTATGGAAAGTTTTTTCTACTAAACAGCTCCGGCCTAAAAGAGTTACACGAGATTAACGCGGGCCACTTGTGCTTTGAAACATGGATGATTGATCAATGGACGATTTCTGAAGGCGACCCAAACCAAGATACAACCGTGCGCCTGTTATATAGCTCAAATAACGCTAAAGAGTACTCAGTGACCCTAACAAAAACCAGCAAAACGGCGTTTGAGAAAAAAACAGATTATTGCGAAAACGGGAATTTCTGGGACGGGACATACTCTTCTAATCCACAATCTAGCACGCCAGACTATTATTTTAAGATAAAAGTCCCAGAAACCACATACTACTCCTGGGACATCGACAACAACTGTTATACCGTTTCTCCATTGAACTCCTATTGGCTGACCGCTGCCGCATTTGACTACAAAGCCAATGGAGACACCACAACTTTACTGTTATACCTTCAAGGAAACTGGTACTTCAAAGACGACATAGGTAATGTCCAAATCCACACATTCAGCGGTACAGCAGAAAAGGGCCAGTCAATCGGCATTACACCAATTTGTAACTAGATACCAATGTACAACTAAAAAATTTTCAACATCCCACGAAACCTCAGTTGTTTACCGCCAACAACTTTGCCACCTCTTTATAGCCATTGTTGCGCGCCACCCCCTCCGGGGTATCACCGATCTTGTTTTTGAAATGAGTCTTGGCGCCCTTATCGATCAAAAAACGCACCACACCCAGATGCCCCTTGGAAGAGGCCAGCAATATGGGCGTTGACCACAACTCATTCTCCGCATTGACCTTGGCGCCGGCACTGACCAGTTTTTTCACCAGCGCCAGGTCACCATTGTCAGCGGCGATGTGCAGCGCCGTATTACCTTGGTCGTCGCTGTCACGGACTGAAACGCGATTGTTGATCAACAGATCCACCAGCTCACCCTTGCCGCTGTTGACTGCCGCCATCAATAAGGTTTCGCCATTCGGGCGGCGGGCATTGATATCTAATCCGCGCTTGAGCAAGGCCTGGGCAGTTTGCTGGTTACCGTAACTCACCGCCAGCCAGAGCATCTTGTCACCGTCGGTCAGTTTGCGCTGACGGGACAACAGGCGCAGAGCAACGCTATCCAGGCGTTTTTCCAGGGCCAGAGTCAGGGGTGTCTCTTTGTTCTTATTAGCATTAAAGATATCCGCGCCGCGCTCTATCAAAGGCTCGATCACCGTCTCCATGGCGCGCTCAACGGCATGCAACAAAGCAGTGTTTCCCTCCTCGTCGTGCAGATCGATACGTTGGCTGGCCTTGAGCAACACCAGTGCGGTATCGGCATGGTCGTGGCGGATGGCCCACATCAAGGGCGTGCGCAGACGCTTGTCCTGATGTTCGACGCGTGCACCGCGCTTGATCAGGCTCTCCACCACCGCCCGATTGCCCCGGCTGGCCGCCAGGGTGAGGGCTGTCATACCATCGGCATTGGCCTGCTCCATACCGGAGGAAGCGCTCAACTGACGCTTCACTTCCGGCAGATCATCCCGCCAGGCAGCGACCATCAGCGGACTCCAACCCTTGAATAAATCCTCTTTGTCGTGTTGACGGCTTTTGTCCAGCTTCAAGGCCGGCGCACTGGCAACGTTTTGCAGAACACCTCCCTGCTCGCGTAAATAGCGCAACACCGCCGCATGCCGCTTTGTTTGTGCCAGAGATACGGCGGTATTACCGGCCCGACTCTTGCTGTTGATCTGCGCGCCGGCCCTGACCAGGGCCTGCACGATGGGCAGGGCACCGTGCGTGGCCGCCAACATCAACGGGGTCTCCCATTGGGTGTTACCGGCATTGGCATCGGCACCGGCGGCGAGCAAGGCCTGTACCACCGGCAGGTGCCTGTGGCCGGCGGCGAACATCAAAGCGGTCCAGCCTTGTTTGTTATGCTGTTGCAGCTTGGGATTGGCCTTGAGCAATGCCTTGACCACGGCAACATCACCTCGCTGTGACGCCACCATCAAGGCGTTGTCACCGTAATCATTCTGCTGCTCAACGTCGGCCCCACCCTTTAACAAAGTCTGCACCGCGGCTGCCGAACCGGCGCGTGCCGCCAACAACAAGGCACTCCAACCGGTACTGTTTACGCTCGCTACGTTGGCCCCCTGAGCCAACAGTGGCGCCAATGCCGGCTGATAACCCGCCTGCGCCGCTATCATCAACGCGCTGTTACCGGAAGAGTCGGCCACACGGATATCGGCGCCACCCTGTAACAAGGCCTCGATGGCCGCCAGGTTCTTCTGCTCGATGGCATACAACAACAACGGCACACCGCTACGGTCACGCTGATCAACATCGGCACCGGAGGTCAACAACAGATTGACCAACTCACTCTTGCCCGATTGCACCGCGTAAAACAGCGCACTCCACCCTTTATCATCCAACAAGCGATGATTGGCGCGCCGTTGCAGTAACAGCTTCACCACCGGTTCATGTCCGCCATTCACCGCCTCGAGTAGTGGTGTGCGCTTCAATTTGTCAATACTATTGACGTGCGCCTTGCGCGCCAACAACAGGGCCACTATCGGTGCACTACCCTGGCGAGCAGCCAGGGCCAGAGGTGATTCACCCAGGCTATTGATACGATTGACGTTCGCGCCGGCCTTGATCAACAGCTGCGCTACCGGCTCCTTGCCATAGTGACAGGCCGTCATCAGGGCGTTGTTGCCAAACTTGTCCAGGGGTTGATCGACGTCAGCTACCTCCTTGAGCAAGGCCTTGACCCTGTCTGTATTGCCGTCACGGGCGGCATCCAGCAACAGGACGGGCAGACGCGTGCGGTCCACCTCAGCACTTGAATTTTTTCCCTTGGACTCCTTCTGCAATTCGGCCAAACGCTGCTGCGCCGGCTGGTAATCCTGGGCAGCGGCCTTGCCATACCAAAACGCAGCCTGACGAGGGGCCTTTTTCCCGCCCCAGCCATTGTCATACATCACGGCCAGGGAGTATTGCGCCTTGTCGTAACCCTGTTTGGCGGCCAAACGATACCAGTGCAAGGCCTTTTTCAGGTCCTTGTCCACCCCCATGCCGCTGCGATAGAGCCCCGCCAGTTGGTACTGGCCTTCGGCCTGCCCCTGACTGGCGGCGCGGGCATACCAATCGGCCGCCAGTTTGAAATCACGTGTTACGCCGCGCCCCTTGCGATAAAGGTCGCCCAGGCGCACCTGGGCCAGGGCGTCATTACGTTTGGCCAAACTGGTCCAGATACGCCTGGCCTTGTCATATTGGCCGGCCTCCAGGGCCTTGTCCCCTTGCTTGACGCTGAGGGCTGCACTGGCGCCAGGAGCGCAAATCAACAAAAGGATGAATGTATATATAGAGAATAAACGCATTGCCCGGGCCTCGCCGGTAAACTCTGGAAATGTACTGTGCCCCACCTTAACGCAAAACCCACGCGGGAAAAATGACCTGTCAGGCAAAAATGCAAGGCAAAAAAAGAGCGGGCNNGGGGAAGTTTTGTAAGTAGTTAGGATTATCCTTGAAACAGCTACCGGCACTGACCGACAAACTGGAGGCCGCATCTGCATAATCACCGGTAGCGGTAATAACAACAGGACCACCACTGACCACCTTGGTAATGTCGTCATAGGTAACCGGATCCTGCAATGCCTGCAATACCGTAGCGACAGGCACGTTGATATTCACATCGCCGGTCAGATCGGTATTCAGTGAAGGCTCCGAAGCATCGCTGGCCATAGTGAAATCCAGATCAGCGGTACTGATGGTGATCTTGGCGGTAGCCCCATCAACCGAGAAGCCAAAGATATTGGCCAGGGTCAGTTGCATGGCGGTCACCGTATCCACCTCCAGCTTGATCGCCTTGCTGGTACCCAGACCCAAACCGCTGGCCACCAGGGTCTGCAGGTTGTTATCCAGGTTCAACAGACCGGTAACACCGGAGATGGTCACCTTGCCCTGATGCATGGTGCCATTGGTCTCGTAGTTGTAGTTGGGGATCGGGAACATGGCGGTCACAGCTGCCAGGGCCACCTCGATAGAGGCCTTGTTGTTGATGCCGTCGGCAGTCACTTCGATCACTTTTTCGGTGACGGCAATCTGGATGCTGGCAGTCTTGCCCTCGGCAGTACCGGCGACATTCAGTGCCTCGGTCACGCCCAGTGTCAGGGCCACATGCTCTTCACCCAGAATGGTGACGGTAAAGCGTACCGCGCCCAGGAAGGTATCGGGGAAAGTGGGCGCCGTTTCACCATGGACCTCGGCCATGGCGGTAACAGCCGCTTCGATACCGGGCAGGATGGCCTCGACATAGATATAGTCTTTGCCATAACCGATGGTGACAAAGTGTTCACCGGAATATTTGATCTTCAGGGTGCCTTCGTTATCGTTCTTAACGTTCTGGACAATAGTGATTTGTTTCCATTCGTCCACACAGGCGTCATAACCGGTCTGATCGGTGATGACACCGTCTTCCGGCTTACACAATTCCTTGCCATTGGGATGGTAGGTATAGGTGTCGCCGCTGCCCTCGGGATTGGCCAGGATTAATTTCAAGGCTGCCTCCACCGGGTCTTCACCCTCGTCTGCGGTCTCCTGCAGCAGTCGACCCATGCGACGCAGACCCGGCATAGAACCGGCCTTGCTTGCCAGGCCATTGACGAAGGCCAGCTTGCCGCTACCTTGTAAGCCTTTGATTCCGGCTGCCCTAAAACGGGCTACGGCGGCACTGGTAGCCGCATCGGTAGAGCTGGAGTTGGCAATTTCGTCACTCACAGCGGTAACAGCTGTGGAAAGTTTGCCCGCTAGATTGTTGACCGTTTGTGCGCGTTGCTCTTCAGGGTCTGGTCCTTTGTCGCAACCGCTCAGGCCCACGCTGCCCAGCAACAGCACCGCCAACATTACGCGTAAATTCGAATTCATAACATAGCCCTATATTTTGTGAATTAAGGTGAAAAATTGAAGTACCGTCCCTGCTATCGGCCCCCAGTTGCGGCACCTAAATGGTTACGAAAGCGAATTTGTGAAATAGGAGTAAGGTTCTGTTCAGGAAAGGCAAACTACAGTGGAGTCGCGGGGTTAACAATTTCTTAATAAATATGCCTTTAAGGCTTTACGGTGAGTACATCGAAAGCTATCATCTCGCCTATAACCCATTATTTTAATTGAATTTTTTACTTAGGAATCACGCGGACAGGACAATGGCAATAGAACTCTACAACGACGGCAAACATAAGTGCATTGCCTTCGAGGACCTGGTTACTTGCGAATCGCTGGCCAGGGCCAATCCCGACAACATCGATAAGTCTTGCGACACCATTCAATCCAACCAGTTTCTCATCGTCAATAACGGCCACGGCGTCATTCTTGACCCGGGCGGAAATCTGACCTATTCACGGTTGTTCATGCGTGCCAGCGAACATGTGGTCATCCGCGAGTTGGACTATGTCATTGCCTCCCATCAGGATCCGGATATCGTCGGCTCACTGAACAAGTGGCTGGTGGGCAGCACCTGCAAGGTGCTGGTGCCAAAATTATGGGAGCGCTTCGTACCCCACTTCTGCAGCCCCGGCGCCACCATCGGCCGCCTGTTCGGCATCCCCGACGGCGGCATGAATATCCAGCTGGGCAAGAGCTATATCAGCGCTGTCCCCGCCCACTTTCTTCACTCCGAGGGCAACTTTCATTTTTACGATCCGATCAGCAAGATTCTCTTCACCGGGGACATGGGTGCCTCCCATGTGGAGGACAACAAGCTGCGTCAGCCGGTTAAGGATTTCGACAAACACATCCCCAATATGATAGGTTTTCACCAGCGCTATATGAACGGCAACAAGGCCTGCCGCCTGTGGGCCAATATGGTACGCACCCTGGATGTGGAGTGGCTGGTGCCGCAACACGGCCCCTCCTTCAAGGGCAAGGCCATGGTCAATCGTTTCCTCAGCTGGATCGAAAACCTGGAGTGCGGTATCGACCTGATGACCCCGCAGCACTATCAGGCCCACGGCCTGCCGTTTCTGGCGAAGAACTATTTCGACGCTACTGCCTGAGCGCTTCCCGGACGCTCGGCAGACGCGGCTATGCCGATGGTAACGATCTGTTTACAATGATCGTTATCATCGGCGGAGGCTGGCGGCCATGGGCGCGGACCAAGTAAATCCCCAATCCCAGCGATTTCTGCAACGGGAACAGTTGCAGCAGTTGCTCGATCAGATTATTGCACTGGGTTATGAACTCTATGGTCCTCAGGTGCGTGATGGCGCCGTGGTATTGGACCGTCTGCAGCAAGTGGATCAACTCCCCGTCGGCGTCGTCAGCGAACAATCCCCCGCTCGCTATCGCCTGCACAAGGGCAACCATAGCCGTTACTTCGACTATGCCGCCACCGCCCAGGGGCTCAAGCCCTGGCTATTCAAACCCGAGGAGAATCTGTGGCGTATGCGCCGCGATACGCAGGGTCACCTGCACTTCGACACAACCCTGCCGCGAAACACAAGGCGCGCTTTTCTGGGTGTGCGCGCCTGTGACCTCGCAGGCCTGGCCCTGCAGGACCAACACTTCCTCGCCAGCGATGGCTGTGATCCACACTATCAAACCCGCCGCAGTGATTTACTGCTGATTGCCGTCACCTGCACCATCAGCGCTGACAGCTGTTTCTGTGCCGCCACCGGCGATGGTCCAAAACCGAATGATGGTTACGATGTACAACTGACCGAATTGGATGACGGTTTTTTGTGTAGTTCCTTGAACGATGCGGGTCACAATCTATTGTCTTCCCTCGATACCAGTCTTGCCGACAAAGAACACATTAACGAGGCCAACAAACGCATCGTGCAGGCGGTCGCCAATCAGCAACGCCATCTGCCCGACACGCAAACAGTCTATCAACGACTGAGTCAGGGAGGCGAACACCCTCGATGGCAGGAGATCGCGCGACGTTGTCTCAGCTGCGGCAACTGCACGGCGGTCTGCCCCAGCTGTTTCTGCCACCGGCAACGGGATGTCGCAGAACTGCGAGCAGAGAGCGAAGAACAACACAGTGAACACATCCGGGAATGGGACTCCTGTTTCAATCCAGATCACAGCTATATTCACGGTATTACCCTGCGCGCCGACATCGCCAGCCGTTACCGGCAATGGCTGACCCATAAACTGGCCTGGTGGCAGGATCAATATGGACGTATGGGCTGCAGCGGCTGCGGACGATGTATCACCTGGTGTCCCGCCGCCATCGATATCACTGAAGAGGTGGAGGCATTGACACCATGACCATCGAGCTGACGCCGCCCCATGAAGTGCGTGTGGTCGAGGTGGTGCACCACAACCCGAGCGTCTTTACCCTGCGCATCGCCTTTACCGATCGACAGATCGGCAACAGCTACCGCTTTCAGCCGGGACAGTTCAACATGGTCTACCTGCCCGGTGTCGGCGAAGTGGCCATCTCCATCGTCTCCGATCCCGACGCCGATTCCGAATCCAGTGCTGACCCGCCCCTGTTCGACCACACCATTCGCGCCGTCGGCCGGGTTACGCGCGGCCTGCGAGAGTTAAAGGCCGGCGACCACATCGGTCTGCGCGGTCCCTATGGTCGTGGCTGGCCTCTGGTGCAGGCCAAGGGCCATGACGTGGTCATCATCACCGGCGGCCTCGGTTGTGCGCCGGTGGTCTCGGCCATCAACTACATCGCCGCCCGGCGCAGCGACTATGGCCGCCTGACCATCCTGCAAGGGGTTAAACTGCCCAAGGATTTAATCTGGCGCGAACGCTTCGAGCAATGGGTCAGGCTGCCCAACACCCAGGTCTACCTGGCGGCGGACAAGGCCGAGGCCGGTTGGCCCTGGCACGTGGGCCTGGTGACGGAGCTTTTCGATCAGATGTCACTGGGCAAACACAGCCTGGCCATGATCTGCGGTCCGGAGGGGATGATGCGCGCCTGCGTGCACGAGTTGCAGGGTCACGGCATCGACGGCGATCACATCTTCCTCAGCCTGGAGCGCAATATGCAATGCGCCACCGGCCACTGCGGCCACTGCCAGTACGGCCCGCACTTCATCTGTCGCAATGGCCCGGTCTATCAGTACAGCGAGATCGCCGACCTGTTCGGTCGCAAGGGCATATGACAATAAATACAATGTACAGCCCGTTTAACCAAAGGAAGTTCCATGCCCCACATCATCGTCGAATACAACGAACAACTGTTCAATGACCAACAGGTCCAAAAGATACTGCATACTATCCACGATACCGTGGTACAGAGCGGCCTGTTCGAAACCAGTCACATCAAGACCCGCGCCTATCCCTTTCGCCACTATACCCACGCAGGCGGTGACACTCCCTATGTTCACATCCAGGCCAGAATCAAATCGGGGCGCGATCAGGAGAACAAAAATCGCCTGAGCAAAGCTATTGCAGAAGGTCTAAAGTCAGCGGCAATTACTGCACCAGTGATTACCGTGGAGATCATCGACATGGAGCGCGAGTCCTACGCTAAGTTGGAAAATAAACACCGCCTATAAAAACAAATTGTCAGCGGGACTTGTGAATCAAAATCACATCCTCACCAATAAATTCGACCATCACGTTTTGGCGCTGCGCCCAGCCACTGAAAGTTGCGTGTGAAAAAAACACCACGTGAGTGGGATCAAGTTTGTAGTGCCAGGTGGCAAAACTCTGCACATCGCGCACTAACTTGGTCATCAAACCCAGCCAGCCGCCCGGTTTGAGCATCGCCAATAACTGCGTCAACACCTCGCCCGGCCGGTGCAGGTGCTCCACCACCTCGGTGCAGGAGATGAAATCATATTGCCTGTCGAGTACGCTGCGGTCGTCGGCAAAAAAGGGATCGTAGATGGCCATGTCATACCCCCTTTCAACGAACATCAAGGAGAGGGTCGGACCGGGACCGCTGCCAAAGTCCAGGCCGGCGGCGGGGGCAGTAACCCGCTCGCACAAGGGCTCACACAAGCGCCCAAGGAAACGGCGATAGGCGGGATCGTCTGGACTGTTCTGATGCAGGTCATAACAGGCCTTCTCCTGTTCTACAGTCAGATAATAGGCCGGTTCGACAAACACCAGGCTGCACTCGGGACATTGCCGATAGGCACGACTGGTGTCGCGGTGATAAAACACACTGTCAGGGCATCCGCACAGTGGGCACGGAGACTCTCCCATCAAACCTCCCGCGGGACATAAGTTGCGCTATAACGTAACAAGGGCTAGGGTAACAACCAACCACTGATTTCACGCACCAGGCCACAATTTTTCACTATGAATACGCCCATCAGCGTTGCCATACATAAGTTCACCTCCTGTGACGGCTGCCAACTGGCCTTTCTCAACCTGGGCGAACAGCTGCTTGCCCTGGTGCAGCGCATTCACATCGCTCACTTCGCCGAGATGGGTCCGATCAATCCCCATGCCAAAGTCGACATATCTTTCGTCGAGGGCAGCATCTCCACCGCCGAGGAGATCGAACGCATCCAGACCATACGCGACAACAGCCGCCTGTTGATCACCATCGGCGCCTGCGCCACCAGCGGCGGCCTGCAGGCCCTGCGTAATCTCTATGATGATGGCGGTTGGTTATCCTCGGTCTACGCCAGCCCACAACACATTCAAAGCCTGGCCCTGGTCAAACCCGTTGCCGATCTGGTGCGCGTCGACTTTGAACTGTGGGGCTGCCCCATCGACCGTGCGCAACTACTCTATGTGATCAACGACCTGCTGCTGGGAGTCACCCCGCGGGAGCGACGCGATAACCTGTGCGTCACCTGCAAAGGAGAACAACAGGTCTGCCATCTGGTGGCTCACGGCCAACCCTGTCTGGGACCGGTCACACGGGCCGGCTGTGGCGCCCTGTGCCCACGCTTTGGGCGCGGCTGTTACGGCTGTTATGGCCCGGCACCATCGATCAACAGCACCGCCCTGGCCAACCGCCTGCAAGGCTTGGGGCTGGTTCCCGAACAGATCGCACGCCTGTTTCACGGTATCCACAACAACGCCGAGCCATTCCGCCAGACCGGTCTGACGGCGCGACAACAGGATAAGACACCATGAACGACCCCGGTCAGCGTACCATCACCATTCCCCTGCTTACCCGCGTCGAGGGCGAAGGTGGTCTGGATCTGGCCATCGATAACGGCCGCATCACGCATCTGCAATTGAAGATCTTCGAGCCACCGCGCCTGTTCGAAAAATTTCTCGAGGGGCGTGACTACCGCGAACTGCCCGACCTGGTGGCGCGCATCTGCGGTATCTGCCCGGTGGCCTATCAGATGAGTGCCGTGCACGCGTTGGAGCAGCTGTTCCAGTGCGACCCTGGTCCCTGGGTGCGCGCCATGCGCCGGGTCTTCTACTGCGGCGAATGGCTGGAGAGCCATGCCCTGCACATTCATCTGCTCGCCCTGCCCGACTTTCTCGGTTACAGCGACGCCGCCGCCCTGGCCAAAGATCATGCCGAGGTGGTCAAACGCGGACTGCGCCTGCAGGCCCTGGGCAACGATTTGATCAAACTGTTTGGTGCCCGCTCTGTCCATCCGGTGGGCGCCATGGTCGGAGGCTTCAGCCGTGCGCCCACGGTTGGTGAGGTGCAACCCTTGTTGGCAAGATTGCAACAGGCCCAGACTGACGCCCACGATTTGCTGCATTGGCTGGCACAACTCCCCTTACCACAACAGACCCAGACCTTCGATTACGTCGCCCTGCGTCACGACGACGAATACCCCATGAACGAGGGACGCATTGTCAGTCAATCAGGCCTGGACATAGGCAATGAAGAATTCGAGCAACATTTTCAGGAATTCCAGCAGCCCTATAGCACGGCCTTACACTGCCATCTTCACGAGCAACCCTATCTGGTCGGACCTCTGGCACGTGTGAATCTCAATAGTGACCGCTTACCAGCGCCGATAAAGCAGTCACTACACACACTGGGTATCGCCTGGCCCAGCCACAACAGCTATCACAGCATCATCGCCCGCGCCGTGGAGATCTGGTTGGCTATACTCGAAGCGCTACGGCTGTTAACGGACTACCAGCCGGATCGTCCCCACGCTCCGGTCACACCACGGGGCGGTATCGCCTATGGCTGCACCGAGGCGCCGCGCGGTATCCTCTGGCACCGCTATCAGATCGACGACCAGGGCATAATCCGTCAGGCGCGCATCGTGCCGCCCACCAGCCAGAATCAGGCGCGCATGGAGCAGGAACTGCGCCACGAGCTAACTGCACAAGGACTGGAACGCGACGACGACAGCCTGCGCTCCCAGGCGGAGCAAATCATTCGCAACTACGACCCGTGTATCTCCTGCGCCACTCATTTTCTGGATCTGCGGGTAAGGCGCTCATGATGACCACCTTGGTCATAGGTCTGGGGTCACATCACACAGGTGATGATTTTGGCTGGCAGGTATGCGCTCAACTACAACGAAAGTCCGGCCATCTGCCAGGTGTAAAATGCCTGTGCGACAGCAACGGCCTCACCTGGCTGGAACACCTTAACCAATGTGGGCGACTGATCCTCGTGGACAGCGTTCTCAGCGATCGACATGACGCGTCTAGCCACATTGTCCTGGATCTCAATCGCGAGACCTTACCCAGCCAACGCAACCCGGTGAGTAATCACCAACTGCCCCTGCAACAGCAAATTGACCTGGCGCGTACTCTGGGACGGTGGCCGGCCCAGGCATTTTTACTGGGCTGGGTGGCGCCTGCTGTACCATCGACAACAATGACGACAGACATCGAACAGGCCGTTTTCCGTGCCGTTGAATTGTTGCTGACCAGCCTGCGGACATCGGCACCACTGATTACCAGCGACGGCAGTGCAGGAACATTAGGCCAACTGCCCCCTGGTTTCTGTCACAAAATGTGATATACATATTTGAACTTTGTAATAGATTTAGTCATGGCCATAAACTGCACCCTCGATCACAATGCACGCCGGGTTAACACCGCCTGTACGGAACAAGTCACTCTGCAGGATTTTTTTCGTTATCAAACCGATGTTTGGAGCAATCCTGCCATCACCGGCTACGACGAATTGTTCGATGCCCGCTTCGGTGACTTTTCGTCCATGAGTTACGGTGACTTCCTGGAAGTGGCCAAACGCGCTGCACACTTGCCGACCCTTACAGCCGATGCCCGGCTGGCCGTGGTGGTTACTGGTGATTTACAGGACTATCTGAGCAAGTTTTACCTGTCGGCAAAACAGACCGTCAGCAATAACTCACGCCAAATCAATATCTTCAAAACCTTGCAGGAAGCCGAGACCTGGCTATCTGAAAAAGGCTAATGTACTTCCCTGCCCTCACCGGTTAAAAAGGGCGTATACTTTTTATAGCGATTCATCACACACGCCGCCAGACTCTGGACACCAGAGCAATGACAGCCGATCCACACTCAGCGCCCGTTGTATGCCACGCGTAGTGTCGAAGAATCCGACAGCTGCCTGTCTAGCCCAGAAATAATCAGACGCTATCGGAAAAACTGTCGCCGGCGGAATACCTATTTCGCGAGGAGACAATCATGGCCGAGCTATTCTCCCAGAACAATGATCAGTGCGACGAATTGGGCCCCTTCAAGATCATCCACGTTCAGCAGGCTGCCATCGGTCTGCGCGCCATACTGGTCATCGATAATATTGCCAAAGGACCGGCCATCGGCGGTGTGCGTATGGCCGAGGATGTCAGTGTCGAGGAGTGTATGCGCCTAGCTCGCGCCATGACCTTCAAGAACGCGGCCGCCGGTCTGCCCTTTGGCGGTGGCAAGGTGGTGTTGTATGGCGATCCGAAAATGGACAAGGAGCTTAAATCCCGCCTGATACGTGCCCTGGCCCAGGCCCTGCGCAACGAAGATGACTATATTTTCGCCCCCGATATGGGCACCGACGAGGAGTGTATGGCCTGGGTACGCGACGAGATCGCGCGCGTGGTGGCCCTGCCGCGCGAACTGGGCGGCATCCCTTTGGATGAAATCGGTGCCACTGGATTCGGCCTCAGCCAGGCGGTCGAGGTGGCCTCGCAACGCATGAATCTGCCCATCGAAAACGCACGTATCGCCGTGCAAGGCTTTGGCGCCGTAGGTAAACACGCCGCCCGATTTCTGGCCAAGAGAGGGGCGCGCATCGTCGCCGTAGCCGACTCCAGCTCCTCCATCCACGATGCCGACGGACTGGACATCGACCAGCTGTTAACGCTCAAAGAGAATGGCAAGCCGGTAAGCGACTACCCAGGGAGCAAGGCACTGGAGCGGGACGCCATAATCGACGTGCCCTGTGACATCTGGATACCGGCGGCCCGACCCGATGTCATCCACAGCGACAACGTCGAACGCCTCAACACGCGACTGGTGGTGGAGGGTGCCAACATCCCCATCACCCACGATGCTGAAGAGCGACTGCACCAACGGGGCATCATGGTCATCCCCGACTTCATTGCCAACGCCGGCGGTGTCATCTGCGCCGCTATGGAGTATCAAGGGGCCAATCAAAGTTCGGCACTGCAAATGATCGAAGAGAAACTGCGCCGCAATACCGGAATCATTTTCGATAAGGTGCAACAGGAGAAAATCCTCCCCCGTCAGGCGGCCCAGGAGATGGCACTGGAGCGGGTGCGCAAGGCCATGGGCTTTCGGCGCTTCAGCAGTTTTTCCTGCGCGCCTAGGTGGTTGTGATGTGGCGCATCCGTTTTCATGGCCGCGGTGGTCAGGGCATGAAGACCGCCAGCNNCAGCCGCATCCTCGGCAGCGCCTTTTTCCAGGCTGGTTATGAGGTCCAGGATGCGCCGCGTTACGGCGCGGAGAGACGCGGCGCGCCTATCTTTGCCACCGTACGTGCCGACCGGCAGGCTATCCTGGAACGCGGCCCCATCAACCAACCGGATCTGGTCATCGTGGCCGA
>DKAX01000235.1 GCA_002450975.1 Proteobacteria bacterium UBA6915 | reverse complement strand
GAACTCGATGCGAAGAACCGACCCAAGTTTGCCTATAACCGGCTGATTCACGAAAACTGTGAACGGCGGGCGCATTTCGATGCCGGCCGGTTCGCCATCACCTTTGGGGATGAAGGTCATCGCAAGGGCTGGTGTCTCTACAAACTGGGTTGCAAGGGGCCGGAAACCTATGCCAATTGCCCGGCGGTGCTGTTCGGCGATGTGGGCCCGGCATCCTGGCCGGTCGGTACGGGCCACCCATGTTTTGGCTGCACAGAGGAAGGCGTGGGCTTTACCAAGGGGGTGCACGAATTGTCAGATCTCAAGACTGTGACTCCACCGATTACCTATCCCGGTATTTCCGAAGACAACGGCCAGGGGGTTACGGCTGGAGCAGCGGCCCTTGCCGCAGGCGTTGCCGGGGCGGCTGTTGGTGCCGGCGCCGTGTTCGCCAGTCGGCTTGGCAAGAACAGTGATGACACTGGTGAAGAAGAGCAGCAAGATTAGGAGGACAGCGCCATGGCGTTGAACCGTAGAGATTTTCTCAAGCTATCCGCGGCCGGAGTAGGAGGCGCCCTGTGTACGGGCAACGCACAGGCAGTGCAGCGTGAACCCAAAAAACTCCCCCCCGATGCAGTGGGGATGTTGTATGACTCCACCCTGTGTATTGGTTGCAAGGCCTGTATGTCTGCCTGCAAGGCCGCTAATGGGATGCCACCCGAACAGACGGGCGAAACAGATCTTATGTGGGACACTCCCCTTGAGTTGTCTGGCAAGACCATTAACGTGATCAAGGTCTATCGCGACGAAACTGTGCCGGCTTCCGCGCAAGAGACGCTGGTGAAAGACCAGGAACAAAATGGCTACGCATTTATGAAGCGGCATTGCCTGCATTGTGTGGATCCTTCCTGCGTTTCAGCCTGTCCGGTTTCGGCCATGACCAAGGATCCTCTCACCGGCATCGTGGAGCATCATGCCAATCGTTGTATTGGCTGTCGTTATTGTGTTTATAGCTGTCCCTTTGGTGTACCCAAGTATGAATACAACGAAGCCTTTGGACAGATTCAGAAATGTCAGTTCTGTGCCCACTTGCAGGCCAAGGGTGAGCTACCTGCCTGCTGTGATGTGTGTCCAACGGGCGCTACGTTGTTTGGCAAGGTGAGAGACTTGCAGGCTGAAGCAGAACGGCGTTTGGGCAAGCAACCGGGTGAAACCTATGTATTTCCACGCGGTAAACTCGGCGGGGACCGGCCACCGCACGAAGCCAGGATTCCCGAGTATCGCAAGGAAATTTATGGCGACAAGGAATTGGGGGGTACCCAGATTTTGTATATGGCCGGCGTACCGTTCGACAAACTGGGTTTACCGACCAATGTCCCGAACTATGGTTATCCAACGCTTTCGGAAGGCATTCAGCATATGTTGTATAAATGGATGATTGCGCCGGCAGTGTTACTCGGTGGCTTGGCGTATGTGGTAAGGCGCAATACCAAGCAGCAGCACGAGGCTGAAGGTCAATCAGGTTCGGATACCTCATCCGAAGGGGAAGAATCATGAGCGAACATGCACCTCTGGGTGGCAAGCTACTAACCAAGCCATTCCTGTTTTTTGCCGTGCTCTTTATGATTGCTCTCGCCTTTCTGGCGACGCGATTTATTTTCGGACTCGGTTCCGTCACTAACCTCAGCGACGGCTACCCGTGGGGGATCTGGATCGTGATCGACGTGATGGTCGGTACTGCCTTTGGGTGTGCCGGTTATGCGGTTGCCTTGCTGGTTTATCTCCTCAACAAGGGTGAATACCATCCCTTGATACGTTCCGCGGTGTTAGCCGGGTTGTTTGGTTATGGGCTGGCCGGTCTTGCTGTGATGATCGACCTTGGACGTTACTGGCAGTTCTACACGCTGTTCTGGCCCGGATTTGTACATTTGAATTCCGTGATGCTGGAAGTGGCCTGGTGCGTGATGGCTTACATCGCGGTGTTAGCTGTCGAATTTGCACCGACTGTCCTTGAACGCTTCGGGTTTAAAAACTTGCAGCAGAAGTTATCCAAGGTGATGTTTCTGATTATCGCGGTAGGTATCCTGTTACCGACCATGCACCAATCTTCTCTGGGGACAATGGCGGTGGTGGCCGGCAACCAGATCTCCGCTTTATGGCAGACGCAGCTGTTACCGCCGTTGTTTTTAATCAGCGCGCTGTTAATGGGCTATGCCATCGTGCCTTTTGAATCCATTTTGGCATCAATGGGACTACGCCGCCCCCTGGAAACCAACTTGCTGGCCAAGCTTACTGGCGTGACCCTGGTCGTGACCGGGTTCTATCTGGTATTGCGGTTTGGCGATTTACTATGGCGGGGTGCGCTGGGACTGGCCTTTGCCGGCGATCTGGATTCCATCATGTTCTGGATCGAGAACGCGTTGTTTGTGCTGCCAATTCTGCTACTGGCGAAACAATCCAACCGCAATAATCCGCGATTGATCTTTCTGTCCGCCGTAAGTTTATTACTGGCCGGATCGATTTATCGCATTAATACCTACATTATTGGCTATCACCCGTTTGCCGGTGGGACCTGGCATTATTTTCCTTCGGTGGGTGAAATCATGGTGACCGTAGGCATCTTTTCATTTGAAGTCATGCTGTATCTGCTGTTTGTAAAAACACTACCGGTTTTACATCGTGCGTGAATGATTACAACCGTGTAGCGCTAAATAAGAATTTGTGAAGGAGCAAACCATGGCAAAGCGTATCGTCGTTGACCCGATGACCCGAATCGAAGGCCACCTTCGTGTTGATTGCGAAGTGGATGGCGGCAAGGTCGTCAAAGCATGGTCATCTGGGCAGATGTGGCGTGGTATCGAACTGATTCTTGAAGGGCGCGATCCCCGTGACGCCTGGATTATCACGCAACGCATCTGTGGAGTGTGTACCACGGTGCATGCCGTAGCCTCGGTGCGCGCAGTGGAGAACGCGCTCAAAATGGAAGTGCCGCTAAATGCGCAGTACATCCGCAATATGATCATTACCGCGCATGGTATTCATGATCACATCGTACACTTCTATCAACTCTCCGCCCTGGATTGGGTCGACATTGTCTCGGCCTTACAGGCGGATCCGGCCAAGGCCGCGCAGATCGCCCAGAGTCTGTCAGATTGGCCACTCAATAATGTGACTGTCTTCAAAGAGGTGCAGGCCAAGTTACAGAGCTTCGTCAATACTGGTCAGCTCGGTGTGTTCGCCAGCGGTTACTGGGGCCATCCAGCAATGAAACTGCCACCGGAGATCAATCTGATAGCAGTCGCCCATTACTTCCAGGCGCTGGATTATCAACGTACGGCGAACAAGATTGTGTCAGTGTTAGGGTCCAAGACACCACATATTCAGAACCTGGCGGTGGGCGGTGTGGCCAACCCGATCAATCTTGACAGTCAGTCCACCCTGACCATGGAACGACTGGCCTATATCAGGTCCATCATTGATGAGTTGGGTGATTTTGTGCGCAAGGTTTACATGGTGGATGTGGCTGCGATTGGCGCCATGTATGCGGACTGGACCCAGTATGGAGCCGGCGTGACCAATTACTTGTCGGTGCCGGATCTGCCTCTGGATACCAAGGGTACCCAGTTTGCATTGCCCGGCGGCTATATTCAGAATGCTGATTTGAGCACCTTCCAGCCGATTAGCAGTTATCAGGATGATTTCTTTGAAAATGGCGTAAAGGAAAGCGTCAAACATGCCTGGTATCAGGGTGGCAAGGGTGCCTTGCATCCGTATGATGGCGAAACCATTCCGCAATACACCGACTTTCAGGATGACGGTAAGTATTCGTGGGTCAAGGCGCCAACTTTTAATGACAAGCGCGCCCAGGTTGGACCGCTGGCCAATGTGTTGGCCATGGCAGCCGCGGGGCATGAACCCACCACACGTAACCTGCAGACCGTGCTGGACATGGCGGGGGCGGTCGCGGGAGCAGAGATCCCGGTCGCCGCGTTACATTCCACCATTGGCCGGCATGCCGCCCGGGCGGTCCGTACCGCGGTATTGCATGAGGCCCTGGAACATCAGTGGGTGCTGCTGATGGAAAATATCGGCAAGGGCGATTACGACACC
>DKAX01000180.1 GCA_002450975.1 Proteobacteria bacterium UBA6915 | reverse complement strand
AGGCAGCTCCGAAGAAAAAAGCAGTAGCGAAGAAAAAAACCGCTGCGAAAAAACCAGCTCGCGCAAAGAAAACTCTCGGCGATAGCCTGGAATTCACAGACTTTACCCCTTACACCATGGTCAAGGGTGAAGACTACATGAACGCCGAACAGATCGAGCATTTCCGAGGCTTGTTGAACAACTGGAAATCCGAACTAATGGAAAAGGTTGATGAGACCGTTCATCACATGCAGGATGAGGCAGCCAGTTTCCCCGACCCCAATGATCGGGCCAGCCAGGAATCAGACTTTACTATGGAACTGCGTGCGCGCGACCGTGAACGCAAGTTGATCAAGAAAATTGACGAATCCATGGTTCTGCTAGACAACCATGAATACGGCTACTGCGAAGTTTGTGGCGTTGAGATCGGGGTTCGCCGACTCGAAGCCCGGCCTACAGCGACTCTTTGTATCGACTGTAAAACGCTTGATGAGATCAAGGAAAAACAGCTCAGTCGCTAGTCATGCAACTGTGTTGAGCTGAGATCACCAAGCGGTGGATTACACTTCCGCTTGGTCGTCGAGCCGCTCTTCCCGCAACAATCCATTGCTTTTTAAGAATGCCATGACGTGGGCGTATGCATCTGGATTTTGCCTTTCCAGTGAGGTATCCACTGCCAGATACTTCACTCCATCTACCATTTTGGGCCTGACGGACGGATTGTAGTGCAGTCGTTGATCACGACCAAAATTACCGAATACGCTACATAGACGTTCCATCCAGTCACTGGGACGAAATGTTTTGCCGTCCGCCATTCGACCGGAAATCAATAAGATATGTGTGTTTAACGCCGTCATGAACCGCCAGCCCTCCCGCCGTACCGAAAAAGTCCCTTAATAGCGGTTCAAAGGGGTAAATATTGAGCGCCAGATCATGGCAACAGGAACTATTTCCTTAAAACACTCCCGCCCCGGCGGCTCCATCGGCAAAATCACTGTTTGAAACAAAAGCTTTGCTAAACAATTCACCCAATATGCCGATTCCCCTATGACCATTTTCGGCAACAGTAATCCTGTAAATAATGATATGGATAAACTGGATTTAACCAAATTCACCATCACCAACAGCAAAAAAATTGCCCAGATCCTGGAGAGTCTGGTCACGGAGGGCTCTATCGTCTCGGCCTATTTCAACAACAACAGCCAACTTGTTACAACCTCTGTCATCGGCGCCGATGAAGGCAGTCGTCGACTCTATCTCGACCTGGGCCCGGATCCCCAACTCAACCAGGCACTGCTGACCGCAAAAAAAATTAATTTCATTACCAACCAACAGAGCGTCAAAGTTCACTTTTCCAGCGGTGGCGTGCAATTGGGTGAATATAGGGGTCACAAATGCTTCATCAGCGCCTTTCCCCAGGACCTAATCCGCCTGCAGCGTCGCAATCACTATCGAATTGATACGCCGCGTGCCAATCCGCCTCTGATTCAATTGATAGATAAAAACGGCAATCTATTTCGGGAACTCACGGTCCTGGACATCAGTGTGGGCGGCATCGGTGTCATCGATTTTAACCTTGGTATTAGGTTGGTACCGCAGGAGGAGTTTCCTGACTGTCTACTCAAGATTCCGGATTTTGGAGAGATCAGATTGGGGGTGATTATACAAAGTGTGTTTTATACCAAACTGAAAAATGGTAACCAGGCCCAGCGGGCCGGTCTGAAATTTACCCATATTCCGTCCACTACCGAGGCGACGATCCAGAAATACATCAACAAACTGGAAATTCAATATAAGAAGTAGCCAAGCCAGCTCACCAGATATCCCACAACCCCGACTTGAGTAGTGCAAGCCTTACCCCGCCTTGCTAATATATAGGCCAATCTCAAAATTAAAACACAGGGGACTAGAATGAGTAGTCAACGCATTGATTCAGTTTTGCACGAAACCCGCCTTTTCAAGCCCAGCAAGCAGTTTGCAAACTCTGCCCGCATCAAGTCCCTAGCCGATATCAAAGCCCTGCACAAACGCGCTCAGAATGACTACACAGGCTTCTGGTCTGACATGGCCCGCCAGGAAGTCGACTGGCACAAGCCGTTTAACCAGGTCCTCGATAGCAGCAAGGCTCCACATTATCGCTGGTTTGTTGATGGCGAACTCAACATCTCATACAACTGTATAGACCGAAACCTAAGCCTCTATGCCGACAGAAAAGCGATTATTTTTGAAGGGGAAAAGGGCGACAAACGCACCCTAACCTACCAGCAGTTACATGATGAGGTCTGCCGCTTCGCAAACGCCCTCAAGGCCCAAGGCATAAAAAAAGGCGATCGTGTCGTTATTTACATGCCCATGGTTCCGGAGGCGGTGGTTGCCATGCAGGCCTGTGCCCGCATCGGTGCAGTCCATTCGGTGGTTTTCGGCGGCTTCTCCGCGGAATCCTTGAAAGATCGTATTGAAGATGCCAGAGCCAGAATGGTTATTACCGCTGACGGTGGATTTCGCGGCGGCAAAATTGTTGAACTGAAGGCTGCCACCGATCAGGCCCTGAGCGCCGGTTGCCCCACAATTGAAAAAGTCGTTGTACTGCAGCGTACACGTCAAACTGTAGCTATGAAGGCCGGTAGGGATATCTGGTGGCATGATGTCACTGCCGGCATGGCGGACCATTGCGAACCGGTATGGGTCGAGGCCGAGCATCCGCTGTTTTTACTGTATACCTCGGGTTCAACCGGTAAACCCAAAGGCATTCAACATGCAACCGGAGGCTATTTACTCAATGCCATCCTGACCATGAAATGGGTGTTCGATATCCAAGACAGCGACATTTTCTGGTGTACCGCTGACGTCGGCTGGATAACGGGGCATACCTATGTAGCCTATGGCCCGCTTGCGACTGCATCCACCATGGTCATCTATGAAGGCGCACCTACTGTACCGGATGGCGGTCGTTTCTGGAAAATCTGCCAGGACCACAAGGTCACCATCTTTTATACCGCTCCCACGGCGATCCGCGCCCTAATGAAACTGGGTGACGAAATCCCCAAAAAGTACGATCTATCATCCCTGCGATTGTTAGGCACTGTCGGCGAGCCCATCAACCCGGAGGCTTGGATGTGGTACCACAGAATAATCGGCAAGGAAAAATGCCCGATTGTCGATACCTGGTGGCAGACCGAAACAGGAGCGCATATGATTGCGCCCATACCCGGCGCTGTCGCGGCCAAACCGGGCTCCTGCACCATACCCCTGCCAGGCATCTCCATCGACATCGTCGACGAAGAAGGAAACACTATCACCAAACCCAATCAGGGGGGCTATCTGGTCATTACCAAACCCTGGCCCTCCATGTTGCGCACCATTTGGGGTGACGATGCCCGCTATCGCGATACCTATTGGGGGAAATTCAATCACCGCTACTACGTCGCCGGCGACAGTGCCCGCCGTGATGAAAACGGCTATTTCTGGATCATGGGTCGAATCGATGATGTATTAAACGTCTCCGGACATCGCCTGGGAACCATGGAAGTGGAATCGGCCCTGGTGGCACATCCCCGTGTAGCGGAAGCTGCAGTCGTTGGTCGACCGGACGAAATAAAAGGCGAAGGTATTTTCGCCTATGTGGTTCTCAAAGGACAAAGGCCTGCCGGTGGGGTCGACCCAGCTCTGACCGCAGAGTTGCGCGCTTGGGTCAGCAAACAAATTGGTCCCATCGCCAAACCCGACGAGATCCGCTATTCCGACAACTTGCCCAAGACGCGATCCGGTAAAATCATGCGCCGCTTGCTTCGATCTATTGCCCGCGGCGAGGCCATTACGCAGGATACCTCCACTTTGGAAAATGAAGCTATTCTGCAACAGCTCAAAGGACAGGCATAATAGCCTCTATCAACCAACACCCGGTGGCTTATCCACCGGGTACCAACATACGAACCAAACTCATGAAGTCATTTTTTATCGCATTTTTTATCATTCTACAGGTGTTTAGCGCTGCAGCCCTGGCCCAGGACGGCGATCGACTCAGTACAATCGGCCATATCAGCATACTGCCTTATGTCGCCTACAGTACCGGAAACCAGGAGTACAAGATCGGGGAAGCAACCTCCACTGCCAGCGGCACTTCCACTGAGGTAACACTGCAACCTGGCGACGGGATGCAATATGGTCTGGGTATACGCTATGGATTCAGCAAGCGCTGGGACATTATGTTTGAAGGGGGACCTATTAACAGCATTGAAACCCCTGAAGTCAACAATGCCGATGCGCGCTTTCACGCGACGCAGTTTTCTGCCCACGGAATCGCCAAATTCCAGTTAGACAGGACGTCCCATCTATTTCTCGCCACCGGCCTTGAATATCATTATAAACCGCAAATCAAATCTTCAGGCTTCGACCTGGAAAGCATTCAGTTAGACTACCAAAATGCTCTGGGCTGGCGCCTTGGCTTGGGCTGGGAAAAAATTAATTGGAAAAACATCTCCTGGGGGATTATTGGCTCCTACCGGCAGGTAAATTATCAATTAGCTGACTTCTTCGTTGACGGTAACCAGGAAAAGTTGAGCAGTAGTAATCCGTATTATTCGCTCAAGGGGACCGGCGCAACGAACTATGAGGTCAGGCTGTTTTTCGCGTTCCATATTTAGACCGAAATACCAACCCTATTTTCCACTAAAGTTTGCCCCATGATTTACGATAACCTACGGAAGTCCTGAACCATGAAATTCCGCAGGTATCATATTGAAACACAAAGATTTTTTTCTCAGCACAAGCAAATACCTGTTTTCCCTGGCCTTACTCTGTCCAGCGGTTCCAACGACTACCTACGCCCAAACAATAAGCCCCAGTTGCTATAAAAATATTGCTGTTCAGGCTCCACCACAGGCCATACAAAGTCATCTGTATATCTTTATAGATCACACATCACCTGTCAGCGAACGCATGGCAGAAAGCATTCAGTCCTTGGTGGCCGACCGCATACGAGCCGGAGAAACAATCAAAATCGCCCGCCTGGCACCCATGGTCAAGGGACTCTACTCAGAACTTATATTTAATGCCAATATGGATGTAGAACCCGGGGAATATCTGCTTTACAACCTGCGTTCGGCGGACAGGGAATCGCTAATGGAATGTCTGGAAAAACGTGGTCAGGAATTCAGAGAGCATTTTAATAGCGTACTGAAAAATGCCCTCAAATCCACTGATCCATCCATACCACGCACGGACCTGCTGTACTCCCTGAAAAATCTCTCGGAACAAATCATCAGCAAGGATGAGACAACCAGTAAAACCGTATTATTGGTCTCTGACGGCCTGGAGAATACAGATTCAATCAGTTTCTACCAGAACAACAATATCAAGCCGATGCTACCGCGTAGAGAACTGGCCAAGGTTAAGCGTAAACGCTTAGTTGCGGACTGGAAAAATGCCGACATCTATATGGTCGGGGTGGGTCAACTTAAAGACTCAAACCAATATGTCAAACCACGTTATTTGAACTACCTGGAATCTTTTTGGAAAATTTATTTTTCGGCAGGCTCGGGTAACGTCAAAGGTATTGGCACACCGATGTTGTTTATCAATACAATCTGATCAACAACCGCCAAATCCCTCATTCTCCATTTTTTGTGCAAATGCCCGTAATGCATTTTCACCGGTTTGTAAGACATTAGACTCTCCGGCCCAGTCATCGGGTCTCATACGCAACAACCAGCCGCTACCATATGGATCGTCACAGATTGCTGCCGGTTGCTCCACCACAAGCTGGTTAATCGCTACAATTTCACCGGATACAGGGGCACGTATCGGCCCCACCCATTTGCCTGACTCCACCGTCGCACAGGTTTTTTGCTGTTTCACGGATTTCCCCGTACGCTTGGTTGTTATCGAAACAACCTCACCTGACAGGGAACAGGCATAAGCTGTCATACCTAGCGTAATAAGACCGTCGTCGCCCAGCCGAACCCAGACATTGTTTTCTATGTGATAAAAAAGTTGCGCTGGCAACTCGCAACCTTTTACATCGCCACTCATTTCTCCACCTCATTGTTTTGCACAACCGATGGCATTAAAACGAGATTACTTTATCAGCGCTTAACAGCATATCCGCCAAGGCGCCGCCACTGGAGAGCTCATCAACCTCCGGAATAATCCCCTTGGACTCATCGATATTGAAACCAGGCAACGCTGGCAAACACATATACAGACTACAACCAGCATTCTTGGCATCACGGATAAAATCTATGATTCGTTTGCCACCTTCGATAGCAGTAAGACCTTCCGCCACCCCCACTTCGCCCAACTTCACTCCCTCCATGGTCAGAAAAATGCGCACCTGCGCATCCATAGAAGCCAACAGGGCGCCTATAAAAAACGGTGTTGCGCAACGCAACGGGGTACTAGGACCACTGGTCATTAAAATGACCACGTCCTTCTCATTCTCATCGGGTAGAAAACCTGTCGGGACCATGCTCACCTAAGAAGTAAATAGCGCCGGGTATAAAACAGGCGACAGTTTAGCACAAAAAAAACCTCCCTGACCTTAAGGCCAGGGAGGTTATATAGGCTAGCACCGAGGCACTAGATAAACAGGGTGACGTCTGACTCTCCAGCAAACTCAAAAAAGGTTGCCGCACCGCCAAACTCTATACCATCGATAAACTCGCTGGGCTTGAAATCGAACAAATCAACGGTCATCTGACAGGCTATCATGCGCACCTCAGCCTCCAGGCACAATGTACGTAACTCCTCCAGACTTGCGACGCCTTTTGATTTGATTTTCTGCTTCATCATGACAGACATCATACTTTGCATACCCGGCAGGGCTTGCAACAGTACCGGCATGGGCATCGGCATGGGCATTCCAGGATTACCTAGCGAGCTGACTTGAACAGTCAGCTTTTTGCGCAGCAGTTGTAACCCATAGAAGGTAAAAAAGATTTCGACTTCATAGCCCAACGCCGCAGCAGTCGAGGCCAAAATGAAAGGGGGATAACCCCAGTCCAATGTTCCTTTTGATGCAATAATAGCCAGCTTTTTATCGGACATAACAGCCCCCTGTTACTATAGGATTACAAACTTAGTTCTTTTTGATAAGGAAAAAGTATTTACCACCGTCTTCCTTACTTTCCATCAACTGATTGCCGGTTTGTTTGGCGAAGGCTTCAAAATCCTTCAGTGAACCGGGGTCAGTGGCAATGACATGCAGGACCTGTCCAGATGACAGCGAGGCCAAAGCCTTCTTTGCGCGCAAAATCGGCAAGGGGCAGTTCAACCCGCAAGCATCCAGTTCTTGATCAAAATTTGCCATTGTTTGACTCCTCTAGAATGAATTAACGACCAATAAGAACACTTTCTACAGTGATATTAGAATTCCGTTGATAACTTATATGATTACAACCTTATATGCAACTATCGCTTTACCTATCACTTTCGAACCCATACCCCTTGTTTTCCCTATGCCCGCCCCAGGGTAGCAAGGTCTTGAAACTGATACATGCATTTGACCACCCCCTACTATCGGATAACGGCCATCCATGCTATTTATAAAAGTCGGATATCCCCAACAAAACTTGTCAAATCACAGGGTTTCCAAGCTGCACTCCCGAGTCAAAACACTATTTTCCTAAAATTACAAATACTTACATTGAGACCATAACAAATTAATCGGCACTTTTTAATAGAACATTCGCCACACACTAATGTCTTACAAAAACTCATGTATACTAAACTGCAAAAACCCCATGGGACCAGCGTGAAACATCAAGCCTTGTCTGCCCTATTGTCGATCGCACTGGTATTTGGCCAGACCGCAGCTTCGGCCACCGCCCCCCTGAATCTACCTGACATGGGTAATTCCGCAGAAACTATAATGTCTCCGGAAGAGGCGAGACGCCTGGGCGAAAACTTCATCCGCCAAGCCCGACAAAGCCTGGAAATTATCGATGATCCCGATATTAACGCCTATGTCCAGTCCCTGGGCAATCAATTGGCCGCTGGGAGTCTACAAACAAGTTATGGTTTTCACTTCTTTGTCATCAAAGATCCTTCCATCAATGCTTTTGCCGTTCCCGGGGGGTATATCGGAATTCATAGCGGCCTGATTCTGGCAACCGAAGAGGAAGGGGAACTGGCCTCGGTCATCGCCCATGAAATCGCACACGTCACCCAACATCATATAGAACGCAGTTTCGAAGCCGGGAACAAAATCAATATCCCGGCCCTGGCAGCGATAATCACTGCGCTGATCCTGGCAGGACAGAATCCTGAACTTGGCCAAGCCGCTCTGGCAGCCAGTGTTGCCGGAAGTGCCCAGGCTTCTTTAAGCTTCTCACGGGCACATGAACAAGAGGCTGATCGAGTAGGCATAGAAAAAATGGTCGCGGCGGGTTTTGATCCACGGCATATGCCCCGTTTTTTTGAGCGGTTGCAGAAATCCACGCGCTTTGGCGATTTATATGCTCCGGAATTTCTACAAACCCATCCAGTCACGCTCAATCGTATTGCCGATACCCGGAACAGAGCAGAGACATTTAACAATCCGGCGCGCCCCCATAATGTCCAATTTCTCCTTACTCAGGAAAAACTGCGGGTAATGACTGCACCGGACCCCATTCGTCTCATTGCAGATTACGACAACCGATTAAAGAGCAATTCAGTGCGAGATCCTCTGGTTTTACACTATGGTTATGCGCTGGCACTTACGCGAAACCAGGAATATGACCAAGCCAGGAAAGTCTTGCGCAACTTGACCCAGGAAGATCCCAACCGAATCGCCTTTCAACTAGCGCTGGCGGAAACGGAATTATCCCTGCAAAGTTACCCAAAAGCATTGGCGATTTACAAAGAACTGCTTAAAAACTACCCGGGACACGATGGCATCACTAAAAAATATGCTACAGCGATGATCGTCACTGGTGACTTCAAAAACGCAGTGTCGCTGTTGCGGAGCCATAGCCTTGCCCATCCCGATTCTCCGCAAACATTTCACCTGCTCGCACAGGCTCAGGAAAACGTTGGCGATCTGGCGGCTGCCCATCAATCGTTGTCACAATATTTTTACCTAAATGGCTATACCTACCTTGCGGTTGAACATCTAAATATGGCCCTTCGCCAACCTAAATTAGACCCCATTCAGGCGCAAACTCTGCAAGCCCGTGTTGATGAGTTGAAAAAAGAGATATTGGACAATAACCAAACACCGCCACCTAACCGCGATGATCATTAATAACCTCTTGAGCAATCGGGTATAAACCTTCAAAACATATCTCCGCAATGACTATTTTTTCATCCAGTTCCCTTGCTTTCACAGTGCACTTTAGGCAACAATGATGGACCTCATTTAACTAAACTCTATTAGCAAAAATGAATATACCGAAAGGTATAATGCGCTAAGCCCTTGACAGTTGGGCGCGCTCCGGGGTATCAAACGAAGCTACTAAATTGTCTCTTACAATAAAACCATTTTAGGAGGGTGCACATGAAGCGGAAATCCGCACTAATGAAATCGACTGGTATCCGTGCAGTCCTGGCTCTGGCCGGCGCACTGGTAGTTGCTCCACAGTTTGCCTTTGCCGGCGACCTGGATGAAGGCAAAGAGATCGCATTTGATCGTAAAAAAGGCAACTGCCTTGCCTGTCACGCTATTGCAGGCGGCGACCTTCCAGGCAACATCGGTCCTGAACTGAAGAACATGAAGTCTCGCTTTCCCAACAAAGCCGACCTGCGTGCTCAGATTTTCGACCCTACCTCGCGTAACCCCTACACCAGCATGCCTCCTTACGGCAAACATAAAATTGTCTCTGACGCAGAGCTGGATAAAATCGTAGAATTTATTTATTCACTTTAATCATTCCTCAGGTAAATTATTAGGAGATTTTTCTCAATGAACATGAAGCGCAGAGTATTTCTGAAAGGTACGCTGGCCAGCAGTGTGCTGGGTGTTGCCGCTGGAGCTGGCCTGTTAACACCTCGTATGGTGTTGGCCGCGTGGCCCAAAGATGCATTTGATGCAAAGACTGTTGACGAAGCACTGAATGCAGTAGCCGGCAGCTCCTCGCACTCAGAAAGCGGTAAAGTGACCGTTAAGGCTCCTGATATCGCTGAAAATGGTGCAGTAGTTCCTGTCACAATTGAATCCAGCGTCGGTACCGCCGAGTCTATTTCAATCTTCGTCGAAGGCAATCCGCAACCCCTGGTAGCCAACTTCGTAATGCACGCCGATTCCACCGGTGAAGTTTCTACCCGTATCAAGATGGGCAAAACCTCTAATGTCGTCGCTGTCGTCAAGAGCGGCGGCAAGCTGTATAGCGCTAAGAAAGAGGTTAAGGTAACCATCGGCGGTTGCGGCGGTTAATCTGCCTGACAACAAAACAGACAAAGACTTTTAGAGGTATAAACACATGGCAAAAGACATACGCATTCGTGCAAAGAGCAAGGGCAGTGAGATTGAAGTCAAGGCCCTGATGAGTCACCCGATGGAAACCGGTCTGCGTAAAGACAAAAAGACTGGCGAGAAGATTCCTGCGCACTTCATTCAAGAAGTTACCTGCGAGCACAATGGCAAGAAAGCCGTTACCGCGCAGTGGGGTCCGGCTATCTCCAAAGATCCTTACCTCTCCTTCACCCTGAAGGGCGGCAAGAAGGGTGATTCTATTAAGGTCAGCTGGGTTGATAACCAGGGTAACAGCGGTTCCGACGAGGTTAAGGCCAGCTAAGGCCTTGACCCGCATTACCCAACAATACAACCCAATTGAGGATGGAGGAGATTATTAACATGAAAAAAATAACTGTTGTTGCCACAGCGCTGGGGGTTTTGTTTGCGCTGCCCCTGTCTGTAGAAGCCAGTCCGAAAGATGACCTGAAGGCTTTCCAAGGTTACTTCAAAACCCGCTTCCCCAATACCAAGTTTGACGACTTTAGCAATGGCGTATACTCCATTGATAAGGCCTCACGCGAACAGTGGGAAGAAATTGAAGAGTTCCCGCCCTATGAATTGGCTATTGAAGAGGGTCAGGAAATTTGGAACAAAAAGTTCAAGAACGGTAAAACCTTCAAGAGCTGCCTGGGTGGTGAGAAAAATCTGGCTGCCAAATACCCCCACTTTGACAAAAAGCGTAAAGAAGTCGTGACCCTGCCCGTTGCAATCAACGAGTGTTTGGAAAAGAACGGCGAAAGCCCGCTTGGTTATAAGAAGGGTAAAATGGCTGCATTGCTCTCTTTCCTGGCCTACAATTCCCGCGGTCAGAAGATCGATGTTGAGGTCAAAGGCAAAGATGCGGAAGAGGCCTATGAAGCTGGTAAGCAGTTCTTCTATGCCCGCCGTGGTCAGCTGAACTTCTCTTGCGCCCATTGTCACGTTGACAATGCCGGTAACAAGATTCGTGCTGACATCCTGAGCCCTGCCCTGGGTCACGTCACTCACTTCCCGGTCTACCGTTCTAAGTGGGGTGAAATGGGTACCTTACACCGTCGTTTCGATGGCTGTAACAAGCAGGTTCGTGCCAGACCTTTCAAGGCTCAAGGCAAGGAGTACCGCAACCTGGAGTACTTCATGACCTATATGAGCAATGGCCTGGAGTGGAACGGCCCCGGCGCTCGTAAATAATCTGTCGTTTGACAGACTGAACCCGGTTTATTCAAGTAATAAACCGGGTTTTTTTATGCCCAAGTTTTTTTATTGTTGCTGACCGGAAAAATAAAATGACATTTATCCGTAGCTTGGTATCATAGCGTGTTGGAATGGTTCAAAAATCAGCGCATCCGGCCGGTGTATTGCGTCAAGAGACGGTAGGCATATGACGGGCTGTGACTCTGCGAATGTCAATTAATACATTTAACACAACAAATCGTTCAATATCAGGAGGAGTGATATGAATATTTCCCGTCGGGAATTCCTGCAAATGTTAGCAGCGGCCAGTGCCGCCGGTTTAAATCTCCCCGCCTTTGCAGCCGGCAAAGATGGCGATCTCTATGATCTTCCCGCTTTTGGAAATGTGTCACTGTTGCACTTTACTGACTGTCATGCCCAGCTGATGCCAATCTATTTCCGCGAGCCCAATATCAATTTGGGCGTCGCCGGCATGAAGGGAAATGTCCCCCATTTGGTTGGTGAACACTTCCTGAAACATTTCAAGATTAACGCCAACTCGCCATTGGCTCACGCCTACACAAACCTGAATTTCGTTGATGCCGCCAAGCAATACGGCAAGATCGGCGGTTTCGCCCACCTCTCCACCTTGGTGAAAAAAATGCGCGCGCAGCGCCCCGGGTCATTATTACTCGATGGTGGCGACACCTGGCAGGGTTCTGCAACCTCCCTGTGGACCAAAGCCCAGGACATGGTCGACGCATGCAAATTGCTGGGCGTAGACGTTATGACCGCACACTGGGAGTTTACATTTGGTGCAGAGCGCGTTAAAGAAATCATCGAAAAAGACCTCAAAGGTCACATCGATTTCGTTGCGCAAAACGTTGTCGATAACGAGTGGGAAGAACGGGTATTTGAACCCTATGTCATGAAAGAGATCAACGGTGTTCCTGTCGCCATTATCGGCCAGGCCTTCCCCTACACCCCGATTGCCAATCCCCGTTACATGATCCCCGATTGGAGTTTCGGTATTCGCGACGACAAAATGCAGGAAACAGTCGACAAGGTGCGCAATGAGGAAGGTGCCAAGGTTGTTATCGTAGTCTCCCATAATGGTATGGACGTCGACTTGAAAATGGCCAGCCGTGTTACCGGTATTGACGCCATCATGGGTGGACATACCCACGACGGTGTACCTGAGCCTGTTAAAGTTAAAAATAAATCCGGAACCACTCTGGTTATCAACTCTGGTTCAAACGGAAAATTCCTTTCGGTTCTGGACTTGGATGTCAAAGATGGCAAAATCCGTGACTTCCGCTACAAGCTTCTGCCGGTATTCTCTAACCTGCTGGCAGCCGACAAGGAAATGGCCAGCTTCATTAACAATGTTCGCAAACCGTACCTGTCAAAACTGAACGAAGAGCTGGCGATCACTGAAGATCTGCTCTATCGCCGTGGCAATTTCAACGGCAGTTTCGACCAATTGATCCTTGATGCCATGATGGAAGTACAGGATGCCGAGATTGCATTCTCACCCGGATTCCGCTGGGGTGTCAGTGTACTGCCCGGTCAACCCATTACCTTCGAACAGGTCATGACACAGACTGCCATCACCTATGGTGAGGTCACGCTCAACCATATGCCCGGAGAAATGATCAAGACCATTCTGGAAGATGTTGCAGACAATCTGTTTAACGAAGACCCCTACTATCAACAGGGTGGAGACATGGTGCGTGTCGGCGGCCTGAAATACACCATCGACCCTAACCAGAAGATCGGCAATCGCATATCCAACATGACACTGAAAGGCAAACCGATTGATGCCAAGAAGAAATACTCGGTTGCAGGCTGGGCCAGTGTTCAGGAACAACCGGAAGGCAAGAAGATTTGGGATGTTACCGCCGAGTACCTGCGTAACAAGAAGACCTACAAGATGAAGGAACTGAATGTACCGGTCATCAAGGGTATGAAAGGCAATCCGGGTATCGTAGATGCCTAGGTTTTTCACGCTATAAAATAAAAAAGGCCCTGTACAGGGCCTTTTTTATTGTCCTAATGTTTATTGAACCTTACGCAACCACCACAGCGAAAGGAACAAGAATATGCTTATGGGAAAAGCTGCTATAAATGCCGGATTAATTTCATAAACGAGACCAAAATGGGAGAACAGCTGATTAAAAATATGGAACGTTAAGCCCGTCAAGGTTCCTACCAGGATGCGCGTACCTACACCAATACTGCGTAGTGGCCCAAAAATATATGGAATAGCGATCAATATCATCACAATGCACACCAGTGGATAAAACATTTTGTGCCAAAAGGTCAGGCTGTAAACGTCCGCCTTAAGGAAGTTATCCTCCAAATAACGTATATATTGATGCAATCCCCAGATGGAAAGTGTCGAAGGCTCTACCGTGACGATCTGCAATAATTGGGGATGGAGATCGGTCTGCCAAACCATGGTCGGCATTTTGGAAACTGAGACTGATTCACCCGCAAAGCGGTTCAACGTCACATCACGCAGCACCCAATTACGGCCATTGTAGGCCGCACTGACGGCATGCAGTACCTGACTAAGACTTCTTTGTGAGTCCAGTTGATAGATATAAATATCACCAAGCAGACCGCCTTTCTGCAATTTCCTGATATTGATAAAACTACGATCATCACGAGCCCACATGCCGTATTTTTCTGCGATACTGACCTTTTTCAGCAAGGCGGTAGCTCGTAAGGTGTCGCCTTTATGGGAGGTATAAGGGGCGACCACTTCACCGATCACCAAGGCAAACAGCAAACCAATCAAACTCGCCTTGATTACGGCTGATATAATGGAAGACAGATTGACACCTGCGGCACGAATGACTGTCAGCTCGCTATTATTGGCCAGTGCACCAAGCCCCAAAATGCACCCCAACAAGGCCGCCAGGGGAAATAATTGATAGGCCAGTTGCGGCATGGTCAGCCCGACAAACATCACAGCTACGGTCAGGTTGTAACTGCCTTTCCCTACCTCACCCAGCTCTGCCACTATGCCGAAAAACATAAAAAGCGTCAGCAGCACAAACATCACAATGGCAATGTTCAGCAAAACCGCCCTACCAATATAGCGTTCAAGAATTTGCATGGCCACTCCGTGTCAATGCCTTGGCCACACCCTTACCCGTCAATAGTTGCCACAACCAACGGCCACCTTCCTGACGAATATAAACTCCGGCGACAAACAGCAGCATGAGCAGATGCACCCACCACAGTCCAATACTCGACGGAATAATTCCCTTGGATACCTGATCCTGGGCAACGACCAGCAAATTTGTGTATATGAGGTAGATCAATATCGCGCTGAATAGACGAGCGTAGCGACCTTGGCGAGGTGAGGTTCGACTATAGAGAACTGCCAGCAAGCCAAGCATGAAAGTCGCCAGGGGTAATGAAAAACGCCACTGCAACTCGGCAATATCATTCAAATTATTTGAACCGCTTATCATTGACAGGGGCAGTGACCGACTCTTGCGCTTACGGTGTATGACCTCGGGTGTCTCAACGAGCAATCCCAGCTCTTCATACTGATGTACAGTATAATTGGGTTGGCCGGGCAACCCCTGATAGCGGTAACCGTTTTCCAGGACCATGTAGCGATCATGACTCTGCCCATCGAAAAACTGATGACCACCTTTGGCTGTAATCACATCCTGGCGGTTATCCTCGCGGCGAACTACAAATACATTGCCCAGGGCTTGGCCTTCGTCACTGATACTCTCAGTGTAAAACACCACTTCACCGTCGTTTACAAACTTGAACTCCCCGGCGGCAATCCCGCCCATTTTCGACAACGCCCTGGCCGTATCCCGGACCTCAAAGGTCTTATCGAAGCTCCAGGGTGTCACATACAAAGACAACACCCCTTCAATAAAACAGAACGGTAAAATCACCCACAGGCTTGCCTTTAGCAACTGAGGATTACCGACACCACAGGCATTCAACACCGCCATCTCGTTGTCCGTATAGAGACGTCCGAACACGGTCAAAATGGAAAAATAGAGTACAAACGGCACCATCAACACCAATGACCCCGCCACCAATAGAGCCAGCGATTGAAACACTAACTCCTTGGGCAATTCCCCTGATGCGACCTCGCCCAGGTAGCGTGCAAAATGGTTGGTAGTAAAGATTAGAAGTAGAATACCCAACACCGCCACCAGGGTGACGATTATCTCTTTCAAGACATAGTTTCGAATGATCAAGCTGTGCCGCCCGTCTTTGACAAGACTATTCCCCTGTATATATCGAGGATTAACCCCAAGATACGAATATTTTCAAGTTTACCGTTAGTTCCGGCTCGGATACGATTATACTAATTGTAATTTACTATATATTTCTTTATTTATAACCAATGCCTTGCGATCAATTTGTTGATTTTTGAGCGTATTATGGCGAATTCACCTGTTCTTCGACTAAATGCTGGAGTACCTGTATGGAGTTCTCGGTTAAAAGCGGCCACCCGGAAAAACAACGTACCGCCTGTATCGTGCTGGGCGTCTTCGAGCCCCGGCGCCTTAGCCCAGTGGCGGAAAATCTCGACAAAATTACCGATGGCTATTTTTCCAATCTGATCCGCCGCGGTGACCTTGAAGGCAAGGTAGACCAAATGTTACTCCTGCACAATATACCCAATGCCTTGTGTGACCGGGTCTTGCTCGTCGGTTGTGGACGCGAGCGCGATCTTACCGATGCCCAATACAAAAAGATCATAGCCAATTCCATCAAAACCTTGAACGACACCGGTTCCATGGAGGCCGTCAGCTATCTTACGGAACTGAATGTCAAAGGCCGCGATATCCAGTGGAAGGTACGCTACGCCACCGAAGCCGCAATGGATAGTCTTTACCGTTTTGATCAGCTCAAATCCAAGAAAGATGACACCCGCCGTCCGCTGCGCAAGATCGTCTGGAGTGTCCCCAGTCGTCGCGACCTGCCCTCCGGTGAAGTGGCAGTTAAAGAGGGGCTGGCCATCGCCAATGGTGTATCCCTGGCCAAGAACCTGGGCAACCTGCCGGGCAATATTTGTACACCCACCTACCTGGCCAACCAGGCCCTGGAACTGGCCAACCAATATCCCAAGGTCACCAGCCAGATCCTGGAAGAAGCGGATATGGAACAACTGGGTATGGGTTCCCTGTTGTCTGTCTCCAAGGGAAGTCGCCAACCGGCCAAGCTGATCATTATGAATTACGCCGGTGCAGACAAAGAGACCAAGCCCATCGTTCTGGTAGGTAAGGGCCTGACCTTCGATGCCGGCGGTATCTCCCTAAAACCGGCCAAGGGCATGGAGGAGATGAAGTACGATATGTGCGGCGGAGCCTCTGTGTTTGGCACCATGCGCGCCCTTGCCGAGATGGAGCTGCCCCTGAACGTCATAGGCATGGTACCGAGTTCCGAAAACCTGCCCGATGGTCAGGCCAACAAACCCGGTGATGTGGTTACCAGCATGTCCGGCCAGACCATCGAGGTCATCAACACCGATGCCGAAGGCCGTTTGATTTTATGCGATGCCCTCACCTACGCCGAACGTTACGAACCCGATTGCGTAGTGGACATCGCCACCTTGACCGGCGCCTGCGTCATCGCCCTGGGCAATCACGCCTCGGGGCTGTTCAGCAACCACAATCCGCTGACTCACGAGTTGCTGACAGCAGGACGCAATTCCGCCGACCGCGCCTGGGAGTTGCCATTATGGGATGAATACCAGGAACAGCTTAACAGCGACACCGCCGATATGGCCAATGTCGGTGGCCGTGAGGGTGGCAGTATTACCGCCGCCTGTTTCCTCTCACGCTTTACGAAAAAGTACCACTGGGCCCACCTGGATATTGCCGGTACTGCCTGGCGCTCCGGCAAAGGCAAGGGGGCTACCGGGCGGCCGGTCCCCCTCCTGACCCAGTTCCTGCTGCACCGGGCTAACGGCGGCTCTAAATAGCGATGACCCAGATCGATTTCTACATTCTGGAGAAACGCAATGACAGCCGGGAACTGTTCGCCTGTCACCTGGCGGAAAAACTCTTCCACCAGGGGATGCCGGTTTTCATCCATACCCAGGACGAAAACCAGGCCCGGCAAGTGGATGATTTACTTTGGAGCTTTAAGGCCGACAATTTCATCCCCCACGCCCGCCTTGGTGAGCTCGATCACACTAACACACCGATTCTTATAGGAAATGGCGAAACGCCCGATATAGAGACTGAGGTCTTGATTAATCTCTCACAAACCGTACCGTTATTTTTCAGCCGTTTTCAACGGGTGGCGGAGGTGGTGGATAACGTCGAGGCCAACAAGCTGCCGGCACGCGACCGGTTTCGTTTCTATCGGGACAGAGGCTATGCACTGAAGTCCCACAACCTCTAATTGCGGGATAGTGCCATGAGTGATGAAAGCGTACCCACTTTACGGGAAATCGTTGACCCATCGACTGTAGACTCCACCACCAGCCCGGCGGCTATGGGCGGTAACGGCGGCGGCGGAGACGTCAGCCAACAGCTGCCCGATGAGACAGCCCAGGCCCTGATGGAAAATCCTGACCTGATCAAAAAGATCGTCGATTCACTGACCATGGAACTGACCAAGAAGATCGGTGACAACGTCATCTCCGCCATCGAAGATCTGGTACCCAAACACGTCAAACGCGCCATTCGCAATGCACCGCGCTGAAATGGGCGCTATAATGCACGCCTATCGGGCGGACAGGATACCCTGCCCGCCCGATTTTTTTTTTAACCACGCGCAGATAAAAAAGAGACCCATGGATAAGACCTATAACCCTCAGGCAATCGAGCAACGCTGGTATCAGAACTGGGAACAAAACGGCTACTTCGCACCGCACTCCCCGCAGGGCGCCAATGCCGACAGCTACTGCATCATGATTCCGCCGCCCAATGTCACCGGCTCCCTGCACATGGGCCACGGTTTCAATAACACCATCATGGACACCTTGATACGCTTCCAGCGCATGAAGGGCAAGAACACCCTGTGGCAGCCCGGCACCGACCACGCAGGCATTGCCACCCAGATGGTGGTGGAACGTCAGCTCAATGCTGCCGGCAAGACCCGCCACGACCTGGGGCGCGAAAAGTTCATCGAGCGCGTATGGGAATGGAAGGCCGAGTCCGGCGGAAATATCACCCGCCAGCTGCGCCGCATGGGCTCTTCGGTGGACTGGTCTCGCGAGCGCTTCACTATGGATGAAGGCTTGTCAGAGGCAGTGACCGAGGTCTTTGTCCGGCTGCATGAAGAGGGCCTGATCTACCGCGGCAAACGCCTGGTCAACTGGGACCCGGTGCTGCACACCGCCGTCTCCGACCTGGAGGTGCTTTCCGAAGAGGAGAACGGCCATCTCTGGCATATGAAATATCCCCTCGCTGATGGCAGCGGCCATCTGGTGGTCGCCACCACCCGCCCCGAGACCATGCT
>DKAX01000261.1 GCA_002450975.1 Proteobacteria bacterium UBA6915 | reverse complement strand
ACGCCGATCTTGGCGCCGGGGAAGAAGGAGAGGGAGATGTTTTTCAGGATATAACGCTTGGGCGGGACGATCTTGCCCACGCGGTTCATTGTGTAGATGTATTGTGCCATGGATGTCTCTATGAGTGGGTGGGGGAGTGGGTAGTAAAATTTGTCACCATTATAAAAGGAAAACAGGCTATCATTGAAACCGTTTGTTTTCAGGCTCTAGGGGAGCGTTTCGCATGATACAGGGCGATCAGGCCGTCGCACAATTGCAAACCATACGCGATTTTATCCGTTGGGGCGCCAGCCGCTTCAATGAGGCGGGACTGGTGTATGGTCATGGTACCGACAACGCCCTGGATGAATCGGTAGCCCTGGTGCTGCACACCCTGCATCTGCAACACGACCTGCCATCGGAGTATGCCCTGAGCCGTTTGACCGAGAGCGAAAAACAGCGTGTGGTGACCAATATCCTGCGCCGCGTCAACGAGCGTGTGCCCGTGCCCTATATCACCCACGAGGCCTGGTTCGCTGGAATCCCATTTTATGTCGATGAGCGCGTGCTGATCCCGCGCTCACCCATTGCCGAACTGATCGAAAACGGCTTCAGCCCCTGGATCGAAGAGGGCCAGGTCACGTCCATCCTCGATCTGTGCACCGGCAGCGGTTGTATCGGTATCGCCTGCGCCCTGGCCTTTCCCGAGGCCGATGTCGATGCCGCCGATATCTCCGACGAGGCGCTGGCGGTGGCTCAGGTTAATGTGCAGCGCCATGGCCTGGAAGAGGAGCTGGAGTTGGTCAAGTCCGACCTGTTCGACAACCTGGCTGGCCGCCGTTACGACATCATCGTCAGTAATCCGCCCTATGTGGACGCCGGCGAGATGGCGGCCCTGTCACCGGAGTTCAAACACGAACCGCGCCTGGGCTTGAGCTCCGGCGAGGATGGCCTGGAGGCCACCTGCCGCATCCTGGCCCAGGCCGCTGACCACCTCAATCCGGGCGGCATCTTAGTGGTGGAGGTGGGCAACAGCGAGCTGGCCCTGATGCACCGCTTCCCCGAAGTACCCTTTATCTGGCTCGATTTCGAGCGCGGCGGGCAGGGGGTGTTCTTGCTAACTTACGATCAAATTCAAGAGTTTAGCGACCAGTTCCAGGCCGATGTTGGCAGCTAATTCCAACCTTGCCGGGGCTGCGGTGTCCCGGTGATTTATGTATACTTATTACCATTAAATGTTTTCGGGGATTTACCGTGGACCAAAGACTGATATTCGACCTGGACCTGATTAAACGCTACGACAAATCGGGTCCGCGCTACACCTCCTATCCCACCGCCGTGCAGTTCGACGCCAGCTTCAGCCTGGATGATTACCGCGCCGTGTGCGAACGGACTAACCAGCAGAGTCGCCAGTCAAGCAGTCCCACCCCCTTGTCGCTCTATTTCCACATCCCGTTTTGCGACACCGTCTGTTTCTANNCTGCACTGGGGCGGCGGTACGCCCACCTTCATCAGTCACGCACAGATGCGCGAGTTGATGGCGCAGACCCGTCGTTACTTTCACCTCCACGATGACGACAGCGGTGAATACTCCATCGAGATCGATCCGCGCGAGGCCAGCGCCGAGACCATCGCCCTGTTGCGCGAGATCGGCTTCAACCGCATGAGCATGGGCGTGCAGGACATCGACCCGCGTGTGCAAAAGGCGGTCAATCGCATTCAATCCATCGAGCAGACCATGGCGGTACTCAACGCCGCGCGTGCCGAAGGCTTCCGTTCCGTGAGCGTCGATCTGATCTACGGTCTGCCACTGCAGACCGTCGACAGCTTCATGATGAGTGTGGACAAGATCATCGAGGCCGACCCCGATCGCCTGTCTGTGTTTAATTACGCCCACCTGCCGGAGATGTTCAAACCGCAGCGCCGCATCAACGAAGCGGATCTGCCGTCACCGGCACAGAAGCTGGAGATCCTCGAGCGCACCGCCGAACGCCTGGCCGAAGCCGGTTACGTTTATATCGGTATGGACCACTTCGCCAAACCCGACGACGAACTGGCCATCGCCCAACGCGAAGGCACCTTGTATCGCAACTTCCAGGGCTACTCCACCCATGCTGATTGTGACCTGATCGGCATTGGTATTACTTCCATCGGCATGGTCGGTAACACCTACGCGCAAAACCTCAAGACCTTGGAAGAGTATTACGAACGTTTGGATCAGGGACTGCTACCCGTATACCGCGGCTGCACCCTGGACGCCGACGACCTCCTGCGTAGAGATGTCATCACCGACCTCATCTGCAACTTCCACCTCGACATCCCACGCGTGGTGAAAAACCACGGCATCGNNTACTTCGCCCAGGAACTGACCGAACTGCAACAGATGCAGACCGACGGTTTGATCACCATGGATGACAAACAGATCACCGTACAACCGGCTGGTCGTTTGCTGATTCGCAATGTGTGCATGGTGTTTGATAAATATTTGCGCCAGGCGAAGTCACAGAGGTTTTCGAAGGTCATCTAGTATCAACTCTGGTAATTCTGTATTTGTACGATCGGGAATTTGTTGTCGCCTGTTTTTCAATTTCGTAAGTACTCTTGATAGACCCAAGAGAATATGTCACCCTAATAGCGGTATTTTCGGGTTGCATCGTTCAATGTAAACGCTGATAGGGATAGTGTGTTTCAACAGGAGATGTTGTTGGTGGTTCGTTTGCGAGATGGCTTTGTTGCTCATTCCTTTTCAGTATGCGTTTCTCGTACTGTTTCTGTGCTCATCGGTTATGTCTGCACAATGAATAATTCTGTTCACTCTAGGCCCATGGTTTAGGGTGTGTTTGTGTTTGTAAGAAATATGTTTGGGAGGGGTTGATGGTCTTATCTGTTGGGCTTGCCAGGGAAAGTAAAATTGCGTTGGTGGTAACGCTTTTGTTCAATCTATTGATAGTAGGTTGTGATGGAAGAGGCGGAACTGCTTCGGAAAAGATTTTTACGGTTACTGCGGAATTCGGATCCGGCGGGAATGTCAGTCCAACCGAGCAAAAAGTGGCGGCTGGGGACAGTGCTATTTTTACTATCGCACAGGACCTTGGTTATGATATTGATGGTGTCGAAGGTTGTAATGGTTCCTTGACGGGTGATACCTACACAACAGCGGCGATTGTTGGCGATTGCGTTGTTGAGGCCCGGTTTATACTTAAAACATTCTCATTGAACTATACGGCGGATGAAAGTGGAGCTATTTCCGGCGCCAAAGAGCAAACCGTTAACTATGGTGCCGATGGTCAAACAGTGCAGGCAGTACCGAATGTGGGGTTTCACTTCGCGGGTTGGAGTGATGGGGTTACGGAAAATCCGCGCACGGATAAGAATATTACCGGTGACCTGTCGATCACAGCCAGTTTTGCCATTAACAGTTATCAAGTCGAAATCAATGCCACGTCCGGTGGTGTGGTGTCGCCGGTTGAGGCGCAGGTTGTCAATTACGGTACACCACTGAACTACGAAATTCAACCGGATATTGGTTATCATATCGAAACGATCACGGGGTGTGACGGGGCCTTGCAGTTGGGGACCTATGCTATCGCTGCGGTTGTAGCGGACTGCACTATTTCAGTCACATTCGCAATAAACCAGTACAACTTATTATATGGCGCAGGCGTTAACGGTAGTGTTGATGGAGATGTGGATCAGATCGTTGCTCACGGGGCGGACGGGGGTATTGTTTCCGCTGTAGCCAATGCCGGCTATCACTTCAGCCAATGGAGTGACGGGTCGACGGAAAATCCGCGCACTGATGTCAATGTAGCAGCGGATATTTCTGTAACCGCCTATTTTGCCATCAATACCTATGACGTCATTATCGAATCCAGCGTGGGTGGTGCAGTTGCACCTGTTTCCCCGCAAATCGCTGAGTATGGTTCGTCTGTCATCTATACCTTGACTCCTGACACCGGTTATCACATCGCGTCCGTTACGGGTTGTGACGGCAGCTTGCTTGGCAGTTCGTATACCACAGGGCCGGTTGCCTCGGATTGTCTGGTTACGGTCAGCTTTGCCATCGATCAGTACAGTTTGACCTATTTGTCAGACGGGAATGGCGTTATCCAGGGGGTGAGTTCGCAACTGGTAGACTATGGTACCGACGGGTCGCCTGTTACCGCGGTAGCCAACACGGGCTACCATTTTGTCGTTTGGAGCGATGGCGTGACATCCGATAGTCGCACCGACCTGGCAATCAAAAACGACATGACAGTGACTGCCAATTTCGCGATTAATACCTATTCAGTAACTGCGGCGGCGGCCAATAGCAACGGAATCGTCACGCCACAACTCCAGGTTATCCCCTATGGCGGCACCGCCTCTTTCGTGGTACAGCCCAATACGGGTTTTGGCGTGCTGGCGGTCAGTGGCTGCAATGGTGCATTGGTCGGCAATATTTACACCACGGGGCCTATAGAGGCCGATTGCGCTGTCAACGTCAGTTTCGCTACCGGTTATACCGTCAGTGGCATCGTATCCGGGCTTACCGGATCAGGACTGGTTTTGCAAAACAATGGTTGGGATACCTGGCCGATCAGTGCTGACGGCAACTTCACCTTCGACACCGCATTAGTAGACGGTGGTGCCTATACTGTCTCGGTACGCACGCAGCCGAGTAAACCCTGGCAAATCTGTAATATCGCCAACGGTGTTGGCGCCATTGCCGGGGCGAATGTTGTCAATGTGGCTGTCGCCTGTTTCCCGGAAAACCTTGTCAAGGCGGCTCCGTTGTCGCAAGAGGTGGAACTGAGTTGGAATGACACAGGCGCTACGGTCTATAACCTCTATTACTCCTCGGTAAGGGATTTCAATCCCGATAACTATGCCAGTTACGCGGATGGTTCTTTGGTGGGTTCAGTGACTTCACCCTATCGCGTAAGCGGCTTGACCGATGGCAAGCCCTACTATTTCGTTCTCGAGGCGGTTCATGCCAATGGTCAGGTTCGATCACTACAGGTGCCGGCCAGACCGAATACCCTGGGTTTTGATGGAGAGGTCAATACTATTGCTGTAGATACAGGAACGCAATTTATTGGAGGTGCATTCACTCGAGCTGCGGCGGTTAGTGGTGGAGGTGTTCCTGTTGATAAAAGAATGGGTTCAGCAGCATTCGGCGATTTTCCATTAGTGGATGGCGCAGTGTATGCCGCAGTACCGGATGGTACGGGTGGGTGGTATATCGGCGGTGATTTTACCCAAGTCGGTGGTGTGCCACGAAATAATGTCGCTCACATACTTCCAGACGGTGGTTTGGGGGCTTGGAGTCCTAGGGTTAATTCGACGGTTAGTGCAATCGCAGTCAGTGGTTCAGTAGTATATGTTGGCGGAGCTTTTAGTGCGGTAGATTCATCGCCAAGAAACAATCTTGCCGCGATTTCCACCGATGGCAGTCTACTGGACTGGTCTCCTAACCCTGCGTCGCCCGTTATGTCCATAGCGGTAAATAATAATATTGTCTATATCGGCGGATCGATAGGTTCAGGATGGTTGGCTACGTTTGGCGGACTAGCTGCGATTGATGTAAATGGCCAGATGCTGGATTGGGCACCAAAAATTCAAGGAATGTGGGTTAGTTCACTGGTAGTGATAGATAATGTTGTCTATGCAGGAGGTGACTTTACTGGTTCCATCGGCAGTAAGCCAATACAAAATCTGATGGCAATTACTGAAAGCGGTGTGGTGCTCGATTGGGCGCCCAATCCGAATTTGCGGGTGTCAGAATTGTCTGCATCAAATGGGGTGCTTTATGTTTCAGGCTTTTTTACTAGTGTAGGAAATGAGGCTAGAACTCATCTTGTTGCGTTTGGTTCAGACAGAAGTCTTTTGAATTGGTCTGTAGATGTTAATGGATCTGTTCTCGCACTGATCGCTTCAGATGATGCAGTCTATTTTAGTGGAGCTTTTGACAAAGTTAATGGAGTCGCTCGTAGAGGTGGTGCTGCGGTTGGTATTGATGGATCTTTGTTGGATTGGAATCTGAACTCAAATTCTCGTATTTCCGTATTGTCGATTTCGGAAAATGCGGTCTATGTCGGTGGTGGTTTTTCAATGTTAGGCGGCGTTGAGCGCAATCACTTGGCTGCCATTGGTGCAGACGGAGTATTAACTCCATGGAATCCCGATGCGTCAGGAAACGTAAATACAATATTGCACGATGGTGTAAATCTATATATTGGTGGAGAATATGCGACTTTGGGTGGAGGGGCTCATGAAGGTATCGCTTCTGTTGCTCCCGATGGAGTGGTATCGGCTTGGAGTCCCATGGTGCCAGGAAAAGTTAACGCCATCGTGAAGGATGTAAACGATGGATCGATTTATATTGGGGGCGATTTTCAAACCGTTAATGGCATATCAAGATCAAATTTAGCAGCCTTTGATGTAGGCGGGGTCTTACGAAATGATTGGGTGCCAGAGGCCGATCTATCAGTTAAGGCCATAACTATAAATGACGGAATGGTTTATGTGGGTGGTACGTTTACGAGTATAAATGGCGTTAAGCGAGACAAAATAGCAGCGGTTGGTACAAATGGGATTTTGAATCCTGATTGGAATCCCGGAGTAGATAGTGAAAACGCACAAGTAAATGCTATCCAAGTACTTGGCAGTACTGTGTACGTGGGGGGGATGTTTAGCAGTATAGCCGGTGAGGTTCGCTTTGGATTGGCTACAATTGACACTGGCGGTCAGCTCCTGAGTTGGAATCCCGCGCCTTGGCGAACAATTGTAAATGCTTTGATCGTGTCGGACAGTATGGTTATTGCAGGGGGGGTTGTCTCCACTGATTATGTTCCTTTTTCAACCATTTCCAAATTTGATGTTACTGGAAAGTTTTTAGACGGTTATACGTCGGCGAATAATTTGGTAAATACAATTGCAAAAAATGGTGACACGCTTTTTGCTGGTGGTGGATTTACAAATATTGAGGGTGTGAGTCGAAGCTACTACTCCGCTATCGGGCTAGATGGAAAACCAAGATAGGTCTTTAATAGGGTGTGCACTATTTGTGTGCACCCATAGCAATCACCTAATTTGGCAATCGGCGGTGCTATCTATTTGCTGTCGATAGTCAAGGTCACACTTATCTCCGGCTGAGACCCATCACCATGTTGCTGGTCCGGAATATAGTCCAGTTCAAAATTGCTGAGAATCGAACCTTCGCTATTGAAGGTGCTCGGTGCCTGATGCCACTTGATGGCATTGGTCATGTCGAAGTCGACAGACCAGGTGTTGCCTTCGGCGGTGANNTCTTCGCTGCTGAAAGTGCTCGGCGCCAGGCGCCATTTGATGGCGTTGGTCATATCGAAGTCTACGCTCCAGGTGTTGCCTTCGGCGGTGAGTTTTTCGTAGGAGAGTTTGAGTTCGTTGTCCACCGGGACGGTGAAGGGGATGTAATTTTCGTTTCCCTGACCAGGGTAAATGTATTCCACCAGTTTGGTTTCTTGGATGAGACCGGTGGCGACGTCGCTGCGCGTGGTGGAGCAGCCGCTGGTGTTGCACCAGCGGAATTGCGTCTCACCGATCTTGCGTAGCAGTTTGTCGCCTTGCTGCATTTCACCGTTGACGTCTTCCGCTGTGGCGCGGGTGACGAAGACGGTGCGTACAATATAGATTCCATCCAGGTTTGTGTCCGCTGTACCACTCAGTTTTACCGTGGCGTCCAGGTAGTCGTAGTTAAACTCCATGCGCGTGATGATGGGGTTGGAGGGCATGTCCTCTTCGGCCGGGGCGTAGTATTTGCCGGCCAGTACGGTTTTTTCCATTAGTGAAAAATAGAGTGTACCGCCGATGCCGTGACTGGGATTTTCCAATACTTCGTCGCTGGCACCGAGCATGGTCAGTGCGCGCGCACCGGGGCCCAGTTCACCCAGCATGGCGTTGCCGGAGAAGATGCGTCCCTCCAGGTCCAGCGGCGTACATTGGATTGTGGCGGATGAACAAGCCGGGCCGTCTATACCGGCAACACGGCGCGATACGTTACTGACAGTGCTGTTTTGTTCGATGACCGAGCTGGAGAGCTTTACGTCGGTCTTGACCTCTTTTTCTTCGCCGGGTTGACAGGCGGTAAGAAAAATTGCAGCGAGGGAAAGATATTTTACGAAAGAGTCCATGGCGGTGTCTGTCCCGTTCTCAAGTCTGTTAGAAAGTAAAGGTCGACGCAGTGATATAGACCGTATAGGTCATGGCCTCTACTTCCTGCACAAGCGTTTCGCCGCCAAACAGCTGCGCTTCACCTTCGCCGTAGGAGAAGTTGACGCCGAGGGTGAACGAGCTGTTGCGACTGAAATTGGTGAAGGCCATCCCCAGGGTGTGCAAGTCGACATGTTCCGCCTGGTCGGTCAGTTGGTGATTGATGACCGGCGAGTTGGCGAAATTGCTGTTGTAGCCCATGCGCAGGACCTGTTTGCCTGTCATGTAGTACTCCAGGCCCAGGGCAATATTGATTACCGGATTGGTGCCGACGTCGCCGACGGTGTAGTAGGCACCATCCGCGGAAAACAGCAGCCGGTCATTGGCGAAGTAGGCCATGCCCAGTTTGAATTGATGGGGCAGGGGGCGGCGGTAGGTACTTTTGGCGATATATAAGTCGTACAGGCCTTCCTGACAGACACTGCCCTCGCCGTATTGACTCCCATTGGGCAGGTTTTCGGCACCGCGACAGGCGATTTGCGCACGCGTATCGGAGTAGACCACCCAGGTCTTGCTCCAGGTGAAACCCAGGGAGAGCTTCTTCATGGGTGACCAGATCATGCCGACCATGGGCTTGAAGCCGTGTTCTTCCAATTGGAAATAGGCGTTTTGCCATTCATAGTCCAATGGATCCGACTCGTTGGTCTTTTTAAACTCGACGATTTGATTGTTGATCAACTTCTGGGTGCGGTAGTGGCCGTACAGGGTAATACCGAGGGCGAACTGATCGCTGAATTTTATGGCGTAACTGGGGCCGTATACGTAGGTCTTGCCTTCGTTGTTGACGTTGATAGTGAATTGTTCTACCGCTGTATTGACGTCGTAAAAGATCTGATCCTGGTCTTCTAAAACGGAGTCGGGTACCGCCCAGGAGAATCCCAGGGTACCGACGCCCAGGGGTTTGATGATGCCGAAGAAACTGGGTACCAGCACCGACGATTTGCGCACCCAGTCGTATTTGCCACCCAGGGCATTTTTATAAGTTGTAATGGATTGGTGCAGGGCGTTCATGCTGCCCTGGATATTGCCGGTAACCGAATAGACGATGCCGGCGGGATTGTAGTAGCTGCCGGAGGCATCGTCGGCGATGGCGGTGTAGGCGCCGCCCATGCTGGCGGCACGGTCACCCACCAGGATGTCGTTGTAATGATAGATGTCGGCCTGTGCCTGTTGCGCTAACAGGCTCAGTCCGAGCAGTGCGTAGGTTTTATTAGGGAGAGACATATTGTTGGAATCTCTCTTTCAACACGGGAAAACGCAGTTCCGCCAGTTGCTCACCCTTGATGAGGCGTGCCATGGCTTGTTTACGCTCTGCCGTCGAGGGGTGAGTACTACCACGTACTGCTTTATCTGTTTTTTGTTCCACGCGATCGAGATAGCGTTGCAGGGCAGTCGGGTCATAGCCGGTCGCGGCCAGTAACATTGTGGCTACCTGGTCGGCCTCCAATTCGTCCTCCTGCTTGAATCCCTTTTTGAACAGGATGGCCTCCGCCTTATCCAGTGCCTGGCTCAGGGCGACATTGGCGGTATCACCGATACTGCCGATCAGTTTGGACAGGTCGGTGGTGACGTCCTGCTGGTTGCCGCTGATCTTCAGTTCATGAACGATGTGTTTCTGGCTGATGTGGGCGATCTCGTGGGCCAGCACCGCCGCCAGTTCCGCCTCGCTGCGCATCTGTTTCAGGGCGCCGGTGGTGACAAAGACATAGCCGCCGGGGGTCGAGTAGGCATTGACCTGCTCGCTGTCGACGATGGCGAAGAAGTAGTTGAGTTCGCTGCGTTGTGAGTGCAGGGCCAGGGTCTTGCCCACCAGATTGACGTAGTGGTTCATCTCCAGGTTATCGAGCACCTTGAAACGACCCAGGATGCGCGCCGCTACGTCACGGCCGAAGCGGACCTCTGCCTCCAGATCGCCAACGGTGACAGTGGAGAGTTCGCTGACGTTGGCACGCGCGCGGAAGTTCTCTTCGGCAACGGATGGCAGCGTGATTATGGCGGCAAGCGCCATCAGGGCGACGATAGCCTTGGATGTATACATTATTGTAAGCCTCCCTGACTCATGAATTGGGTGATTTCGCTTTCGTTGACCTGGCTCGCCTCCATTGCCTTGAGGGCGCGATAATCGGCCACACCGATATCGCTGGCGCGGTTGCGACTGTCATCGGCGCGCAGACCGCGCGCGGCAGCAGTCGAGGTATTGGATGAGGCGCGTCGACGGGCATTGTCACTCAGTGATTTGCCCTCACCTTCGAGCAAGGTGAATTTTTGCAGGGGTTGTTTATCACTGACCAGGAGGTGGGCTATCCAGCCATCCTTACCCTGGTAGTTGACCATATGCCACTGTCCTTCGGTTTTGAGTAATTGCACCACGTCACCTTTTTCCAGGGTGGCAACGGTGGCCGACTTGAAACTGGCGGCGGCCTGCAGTTTGGCCCTTTTGCTCTGGACATAAAGATTGTTGCCGTCGGCCAGCACGGACAGGGCCACAGGCAGTAGAATCCAAATAAATTTACGCATTTACAGCACCTCCCTAGCGAAACGGCACAGCCTCGGACGGCAGGCCCGGGTATACGCTGTTCATCGGCATTTTGTCTGATTTGATGAGTAAATTTTCCGGGAACGCTTGTGTGCGTTGTGGCTATTTACTGGTCATGGTGTAGGCGCCATCCCAGTCCGGCGGCGGCGGTGATTGCGCATACTGACGGCAGCGTTGCAGGAAAAGCTCGCGCAAGGCATCGGCGGGCAGGCCTTCATACAGGGCGATGGCCTGCTGCCACTGCTGCTGGCGGTAGTGATCGAAGGCCTGGTTGGTCTGTTGCACGATTTGTGCGATGGTCAAACCATGGGCCGGCGCCTTTTGCTCGACCGTTTCAGCCAGGATGGCATCGGTGACCGGTTGCAAAATGCGTATGGGCACCTTTTTACCTTTCACCTTGACCAGATCGACCACACGGCAGGGGATGGACTGTTGCAGACTGTCGAAGGTGGTTTCGGAAATCAGGATGGGGCTACCGTAGCTCTTGGTTAGACCTTCCATGCGTGAGGCCAGATTGACGTTGTCGCCGATAATGGTGTAGTCGAGTTTTTTGTCGGAACCGATGTTACCCAGCACCACGTCGCCGGTATGCAGGCCTATGCCGATCTTCAGAGGAGGAAGATTTTGTTGGGCGCACCACTGATTGATCGCCGGCATGCGCTCGATCATCTCCAGCGCGCTTTGCACGGCCAGATCGGCGTGGTTATCGATGCGTATGGGCGCGCCCCAGAAGGCCATGATGGCGTCACCGATGAATTTGTCGATGGTGCCCTGGTGGCTGAAGATGGTGTCATTCATCTGGGAGAAGTAGTAATTCAAGGCCTCCACCACCTTTTCCGCCGACAGATTCTCCGACAAGGATGTAAACCCACGGATATCGGAGAAGAGCATAGTCAACCGTTCCTTGCTACCCACCTCCGCATGCAGGTGATCTTCAAAGTGATTGACTACCTGCGACAACACGGCTGGCGAGACATATTGCGACAACATATTGCGCACCTTGCGCTTGTCCTTGCCTTCGGTAATGGCCAGCAACAGGGAGCTTCCCAGCCAGGCCAGGACGACGGCGACTATAGGTGTGGTGACGTTGATTACATGCTCGGCGTTGAAGAGTAGCTGCGTCAGTTGCAGGTATCCGCCCACCAGAATGAGCGGCAATCCTATTTGCAACACGGGCCTGCGTATGAACAGGGTGAATACGACGGTNNTTGCAGAATATTCGCCAGGGCCGACGCATGGATATAGACGCCGGGCAGTTGGCGCGACAAGGGCGTGTTTTTCAGGTCCTCGACGCCGGCGGCGCTGGCGCCGACGATGACGGTCTTGCCGGCAAACTCGCTGGGATCGATCAGCATCTTTTCCAGGTCGCCGTTCAACAGGTGTTGCTGCGAGGCCAGCGCGCCACTGATGGAGTAGGTGTGGAAGTTGTTGCGGAAATTAATCAGATAGCGTCCCTGCTGATCTAACGGCAGTCGTTGTTGGTCGATGAGGATGGCTGTGCCATCCAGGTGGACGTGCTCACGGAACAGGGCACTGATCGACAAGCCCGGAAACCGGTAACCGCGATAGCTGTGCATGGGACTGATGCGTCGGTAGACGCCGTCGCTGTCGGCCTGAACATTGACCACGCCGATGCCGGCGCTGGCAGACAACAATGCGGGGAAGGGGAAGTAGTGACGTAACAGGGGATCATCCCCCCCCTTTCCCGGATCGGCCAGACCGTAACGTTCAGCCAGTGCTGCGGACAGACCACTGTCATTCCCGGCGCTGCCCTGGTTGTCGTGATAGATCTGGGCTGCCAGATAGACATTGCCCGCCTGTTGCAACGCCTCGATCAGTCGCCGGTCATGACGGCTCAAGCCCTTGCCCTCTCCCGCTGTCTGATTCTCCAGAAACATGACATCGAAAACGATTGCCTGCGGGCCACCGAGATTGATGAAATCGATCAGATCGGCGAACAGGGAGCGCGGCCAGGGCCAGCGTCCGGCGACCTCATTCAATGCCTTGAGTGAGGCCTCGTCAATCATCATCAGGACGATTTCGTCGTTGATGCCTTGCAATTGATTGGCGTGTTGACTGCGCCAGTCGTAGCTGATCCATTCCGCCCGTTGCAGGACGCCGCCGGCATGCAGCATCAGGCTGAGAATTATGACTGCCAGACTGACCAGGGCCGCCGAACGCAGTTTTCTTCGACTGGCGGCCGGCAGGTTCATGCGGATTGTTTGCCGACACCGGGGATGGTGTTGATGTCGAACTCGTCCATCTGGTGCGCTTCGAGATACTGTTCCGCGTAGGCCAGATAGACCTTGTCGCGAATAAAGACATCGAACAGATCGGGGTCGATATGGTTATCGAGTTTCATACGCCCCAGAATGGTTAGCGCCTCGGACAGCGGTTTTGCCTTTTTGTAGGGTCTGTCCTTGGCGGTCAACGCCTCGAAGATATCGGCGATGGCCATGATGCGTGCCGGTATCGACATCTGCTCGCGGGTCAAACCATTGGGATAGCCCTTGCCATCCATACGTTCGTGGTGGCCACCGGCGTACTCCGGGACATTCTGCAGGTGTTTCGGGAAGGGCAGTTCATTGAGCATCTTGATGGTCATCTCAATATGACGGTTGACGATCTTGCGCTCCTGATCATTGAGTGTGCCGCGGCGGATACTGAGATTGGTAACATCCTTTTCAGATAACAGAGGTTCCTCTTTGCCATCGACGCTAAGGGTACGCCGGCTGATCTGTCTGATCTTCTCGATATCGGCGTCGGACATGAACTCGCCACCGATATTACTCTTGGCGAGAAAGGCCAGTTCCTGTTCCAGGGCTGTACTCTCGGTATCCGGTGTGGGGGTGTACGTTGCGCCTGCGCCGGACTTAAGTCGAGCGATCTCCTGATCACGTTTCAAAATCTCATACTTCAGGCGCAGGAAGTCGATACCGTCATAGATGGTTTCAAGTTTGGTGGCTTTGTCCACCACGTAATCGGGTGTGATGATCTTGCCGCAATCGTGTAACCAGGCTGCGACCTCCAGTTCATAGCGGATCTGATCGGTCATGACGAAATCTGATAACGGACCTTCGGTGGCATGATGCGCGGCGTCGGCCAGCAGCATGGTCAGTATGGGAACACGACGGCAGTGTCCACCAGTATAAGGTGACTTGTCGTCGATGGCGTTGGCCAACAGATGTATGAAAGACTCAAACAGGCCTTTCATCTCGGCCATCAGGTTGTTGTTGGTCAGGGCGACGGCCGCTTGCGAGGCGAGCGATTCAGCCAGGCGCTGATCCTCCAGGGTGAAGTGTGTTATACGCTTACTCTGCGCATCCACTTTGTTAATCAATTGCAGTACGGCTATGATGTCACCTTCGTGGTTTTTCAAAGGCACAGTCAGAAAGGACTGGGAGCGATAGCCGATGTCGCTGTCGAAGCGTTTGGTGCCGCTGAAGTCAAATCCCTTGGCACTGTATGCGTCGGGAATATTGATGGTACGCTGCTTCAATACTGCGTGTGCAGCGACATTATGCAGGTTTGGGCTTTCATCATCCAGATATAGAGGAATAGTCTTGAAGCCGGATTCACCGCCCTTGCGATAGTTGATGCGGATGCTGAGTGAGCGGGTAACAATGATCTCAAAGTGGAGTTGTTGGTCTTCTTTTAATAAATAGAGTGTACCGCCATCGGCGCCGGTAAGTTCCATGGCGCCGGTGACGATCTGTTCCAATAGATTACCCGGGTTCTTCTCCGCGGAGAGGGCTATTCCAATATTCGTCAGTTTACGAATCTTGATAAACAGATCGACATCCAGACTATTTACAGCCTTATTCATAATATTCCTGCAACTGCGGATGAACTACATATGTAAAATCGGATCATCTGTCTCTTTTTGAAGAGCTAATCCCGGATTGCATAAAAGTCCGGGAAAAAACTTCATATGCGGAGGCGGACGAGCGATGCACCGGTCCCTTCTTATCGGGTGTTTTAACCGAACAAAGTTTTTTTTCAGGTATTGCCGATGCCATAACCCTATCTTTTTCAGGAAGAGTTGACGGCCACTCCTGCCTAAATCGGCCTTTTCCGCGTTCTCTAAAGTAAACTTGCAGCTTGCCGTTAATGTCTTGTCGAAAGTGGTAAAAATGGCTTAGAGAATCAAGTGACTAGCGCGCTCAATACACACGCTCCACAGAAGATTTCCCTGATGGGCAGGATTTCCCTGCGTGCCAAGATTAACCTATTGGTGAGTCTGATATTTTTACTGGTTATATCCGTAATCACCTCTTTGCACACCTCACGCGAATATGAAAATTTAAAGACCATTGTCGGAGATTCGGTTAAGGATCTTACCAATGTCTATTACGACAATCTGTTGGGCCTGATGTTGTCGGACAACATGAAAAAGAAGGGCGAGCTGAAACAGCGTTTTGCCACACGCGGCGGCATTATTGAGGCGCGGGTGATTCGCGCAAAAATCATAAATTCACAGTACGGTCCCGGTGAGGCCGATCAATTCGTACGCGATGATCTGGATCAGGCCGCATTAAATGGCAAGCCGATATTGGATACGCGTACAATCAATGGGCGTAAGGTGCTTACTGTGATCACGCCTATGGTTGTTGGCGTGGAGAACCGTGACGTCGACTGCGGACAGTGTCATGCCATCCAGGCAGGTGATGTATTGGGTGCACTTCGCATCAGTTATGACCTCGAATCATTGTATGTCAAAGAGAAGAATGAGCTTTATGGATCGCTGGTGGTCAATGCGCTGATTTTTCTCCTGGGACTTATCGGCGTGAACATATTGCTGAAACGCTGGATAGTCTCACCGTTGAATGATTTGTTGCGCCTGGTAAATGCCCGCGCCAACGGTGATACCGAGGCGCGCGCCAACATTGCCAGTAGTGACGAGCTGGGGCAGTTGGGTAAGGCATTTAATGTCATGGCTTATAACGTTAATCTGATTTCGCAACGTGAACATGCCGCCGCCGACGAGCTCAAGCGTAAGGTTGATATCCTGCTTGGCGTGGTCAGCAAGGTGGCCGAGGGTGACTTCAGCGCAACGGTCGATTTCCGGGGTGAAGACGCCATAGGAAACTTGGCCGAGCAGTTGCAGGTTATGATCAATTTCATCAAGGTATCCATCGAGGAGAAGCGCCATACCCTGGAGGATCTGAAGACCAAGGTTGGTCAGCTGTTGAGTGTAGTCTCCAAGGCTGCGCAGGGTGATTTGACCGGTACGGTCAATCTGCACGATGAAGGGGTGATGGGGCAGTTGGCTGATGGAATCAGGGCGATGGTGGAGAACCTGAATGAACTGGTGGCCCAGGTGCAGCGCTCCGGAATTCAGGTTGCCTCATCGGCAACCGCCATTGCCGCCACCGCCAAGGAGCAAGAGGCGACAGTAGCGGAGCAGGCGGCAACTACCAACGAGATTGTGAGCACCGCCACGCAGATTTCGACCACTGCCCGTGACTTGCTGCATACGATGACAGGTGTCGCCAATACAGCCGATCAGGCCGCCCAGGTGGCAGAGGCCGGTCAAGCCGGTCTGGAACATATGCAGTCAACTATTGGTGAGGTTGTCAAGGCCTCGCACAGTGTTGCCGCACAGTTCCATGTGTTAAGCGAAAAGGCGCAGAACATTAATGCCGTGGTGACCACCATCACCAAAGTTGCCGACCAGACCAATCTACTCTCCTTGAATGCCGCCATAGAGGCGGAAAAGGCCGGCGAATTTGGTCTCGGTTTCTCCGTCGTTGCCTCCGAAATCCGTCGTCTTGCCGATCAGACTGCGGTGGCGACCCTGGACATCGAACAGATGGTCAAGGAGATGCAGGAGGCGGTCAACGGGGGTGTCTCCGGCATGGAGGAGTTCGCCAAACTACTCAACAGCGGTGTCAACGATGTGAAAGAGGTCAGTAAACAACTGGTGGCTATTATCCAGCATGTACAAACACTGACACCGCGCTTCGATTCTGTCTATCAAGGCATGCAATTGCAGTCCAAGGGTGCCGAACAGATCAATCAGGCCATGATCAGTCTGAACGATGCGGCGCAGCAGACCGTGGAGTCATTGCGCGATTCCAATTTTTCCATTGACAAGCTCAATGAGGCGGCCCGTGATCTGCAAAGCGGCGTTATTATCTTTAAAGTTAATCAATGAGCAGGCTTTCCCGGCGTCAATTTGTCTTGTTGAATTTACAGGATCAAACGCTGGCCATCGATACCCGACGCGTTATCAATGTGATGCCTCTGTATGTTTTGCACAGGTCGGGACAGTTACGACCCCCTTGTGTCGGAAATGTCGAGTATCGCGACCAGGCGGTTCCGGTGCTGGACGTCTCTTTGTTGGCCTCCGGCGTACCGTCCAAACAGGCATTGTCAACGCGCGTTATCGTAGTGAGAGGCGCTGATGAGATACCGCTGGGTTTGGAGGCTGAGGGTGTAACGGAGATAGTCAAAGTCGCCGAACAGGATATTGTTGTCGAAAGAGCCTCGCTACCGGGTAATCTGGATGTAGAGGCGGTGTTTCACAATCAGGGAAAGAAGGTCTATGTGCTGGACTTGGAACGTCTGGCACGCATGGACAATGTCAGGCACTGTTTAATGGCAATGAGTTGACCTATGGAACCGGAAATTGAAAAAATTGCGCAATGGTTGAATAAAAATCTGGGGATCAGCCATCGTTTCCTGTCGGAACGGGTGATTCGCAGGATTTTGCATGGACGTATGCAGCATCTGGATATGGCGGATGCAGCGCTCTATCTAAAACATTTTGTCGCAAACAACGGCGAACGCAACAGTTTTATCGATGAGATCGTCATCCCGGAGACATGGTTCTTCCGCGAGGAGGAGGCCTTCAAGGTAATGGTCAATGAGGCTCAGCAGCGATTGCGCACGCCATCGCAGCGTCTCAATGTCCTATGTCTGCCCTGCGCCACTGGCGAGGAGGCCTACACTATTTTGTTGGCCCTGCATGAGGCGGGGATTGACCGTTCACGATATAACATTGATGCCTATGACATCAGTGACAAATCGGTAGTAGTGGCCAAGCACGGGGTTTATAGCGCGAATTCTTTTCGACGCAATCGTTCGGAAGAGGTGCGTGATCGTTATTTTGATCACAATCAGGGTATCTATTTTATCAAGCCGCAATTCAAGGGACACATCCGATTTCAGGTCGGCAATCTGTTCAATGTGATCTCGGCCGCGGGTGGCATGCGCTACGATTTTATCTTTATGCGCAATCTGCTGATCTATTTCGAGGCGGATGAAAAGGCACGTGCCTTGTCGGGTATGGCCAGGTTACTCAGGGATGACGGTATACTATTTGTTGGTCATGCTGAAACCGGTCCTTATATAAACGAACACTTCGAGCGTGTCGACTGGCCGCGCGCCTTTGCCTTTAAAAAACGTCCGGGGGTGGCGGTTGCCAATGTCTCATGAAATTCTGCTGGAACGAACGCGGAGTATGGAGCAACGTTCAGCAACGCTGTGAGCGGCTGGCCACGGTTGGCCATTGCCGCTACTGCGACGAATATCTAACCAAGGGCAGGGCGGTACTGGAACGGGATTGGCGCGGGGTCTATCAGGAGGGCGAGGATGAGATTGCATCCGGCGTTGGGCGCACCAGGTTAAACAAACAATCCTATATACTGTTTACGCTCGCAGGCAATATTTATGCGTTGCCGGTCATGGAAGTCAACGGCGTATATCGACAGAGTCGCGTTCATCGTATACCTCATAATAAGAGTTCACTCCTTCTGGGATTTGTTGCGATATCAGGCGAAGTCAAGGTCTGCCTGGAGATGCGTTCGCTGCTCCCTGCGGTGCAAGGTAATATTGTCCCCAGACATAACAGAGAACCGTCTGTACCTCGGCTCTTGGTAATTACTGACAAAGCAGGCAGTGATTATGTGGTCGCCGTCGATCATGTGCTTGGCATCTTCCGTCATGATGAGTTGACTGAAATACCCGAGCAACGTCGCGACGAAAACGGCCTGGTGCGGGGGCATCGTCGCTATGCGGATGGGCGAGAGGTTCAGTTACTCGATTTACCGCAATTGGTCAAACAGATACAGATGAGACTGTAGCGATGGCCGGTACGGGTTCAGACAACAAGGCACGTTTCTACCGCAAGACAGTGGCAGAGGTCTCCAGCCAACTGCGTCAGTTTCTCAAAAGTGATGGCGAGAGCGATACCAACGAGGTGATCAAAGGTTTACGTTCTCTGCGCAGTGCGTCTAATCTGGCCGGTTATAAACAAAATGCCCGTTTGGCCGAGTTGTTGGAGCAACGCATAATGCAGTTTCCCGATAGTGGGAACAGCGCAGTTCTGGGCGAGTTGATCGATTTCATCGAGGTGATTGCCGCCTTGGAGAGTGATCAATTGCCCTATCAGCATGTGCGCCTTGAGGAGTTACTTAAGGCGCCTGAGGGTGACAGCGGTCATGCGACGCCAACCACCACGAAGCGCCCTGGTCTTACCGAAAGGACAAAAAAGGGTTCGCCAACCCGGCAAGCCGTTGGTGGCATCAGCCCCACTCTATACAATATGTTTCGCGACGAGGTGGCGACTCACTTGCGTGTAATCAGTGAAGGGGTGATTCAATGGGAGGAGAGTGGTACTGATCTAACCCTGATGGAGTCTCTGATGCGCAGCGCCCATTCCCTCAAGGGAGCTGCCCGAATTGTGGGTTTGTTAGTGGTTGTCGACGTTGCGCACCGTATGGAGGATATCTTCCAGCATTTACTTAATGGTGGCGGACTCGATATCGGTAACACTGCAACTATCTTGCTGGCCGCGGCCGATTTCATACAGGCGGTCAGTGAATTGGACGCGGACAAATTGACGCCGGAACACAGCCTGCTGGTGCAAGGTGCCCAGTTGTCAACGCAATTGATGCAATTACTGCAACAGCGAGTCGATGGCGGGCCTGAGGTGGATTTGCCGGCAACGCCTCAATCCGCCAAGCGCACCGGCGGCCAGATACAAAGACGTCAGGAACCGAAAGGGACGATTCGCATAAACACCGATATCGTGCAGCGCATGATCTCTTTGTCGGGTGAGTTGGCGGTGGAGGCGGAGTGGATCGATCCCTACCAGGAGCAGTTGCAGGCGGTCAAACGAAGGCAAATTGAGTTGGTGGAGATCTTGGACCGATTGGACCGGGTCGCCCAGGAGCGGGATCTGGAACCGGCTTTGCGCGGGCAATTGGCCGGTGCGTTATCCCGGGCAAGTGAAACACGGCAACAACTGGTCGCCGGCCTGGCAGAGTTGGATGATTTCAGTCGAAAGTTTTACCGGGTTACATCGCGTTTGTCCGAATCCCTGGCCAAAACCAAGATGATCCCCTTCCGTGAAGGGGTTGGCCATTTTAAACGTCTGGTACGTGATCTGGGACAAGAACTGGGCAAGGCGGTGACCCTGGTGCTGGAGGGGGAGGAGACCCCGGTGGATCGCGACATCATGGAACGTATTGATGCCCCCCTCAACCATCTGATACGTAACGCCCTTGACCACGGCATTGAATCCTCTCCGGAGCGCAGTGCCAATGGCAAGCCGGCCAAGGCGACTGTTGTTCTGAGTGCCTTCCATGTCGGCGGCAATCTGCGCATCCTGGTGCGCGATGATGGGCGCGGCATTGATGTAGAGAAGGTTAAGAACAAGATAGTCGCCAACAATCTGGCCAAGTCGGAACTGGTTGAGCGCCTGAGTGAACCGGAAATACTCGAGTTCCTGTTTCTACCGGGATTCAGTACCAAACAGGAGGTTACTCAGGTCTCCGGTCGTGGTGTTGGTCTGGACGTGGCCTATAAGGAGATCAACGCTGTCGGCGGTAAAGTCAACGTGGAGACCAAGCCTGGGGAAGGGGTGACGTTCGTTATCAGGTTACCCACTACGCTTTCTATCGAGACCGCCATGATAGTGGAGGCGGGGGGGGATCTTTATGGCTTTCCTGTCGCCAAGATTGACAAGGTGGTTAGTGTAGACAGTCGGCTCTGCCAGCACAAAGATGGAAAAGAGCATTGCCGAATCAACGGACGCCTGTTGCCCACCTTTCATCTGACCGAATTGCTGGAGTTGGGGGCCAGCGAACAGACATCGGGCGAACGCCACTTCATTCTTGTTGAAGGGGCGCTACAGCCGGTGGCCATAGAGATCGAACGTTATCTCGGTCGCAGAGAACTTGCCGTGCGTCCCGTCGACAGTCGCTTGGGACGTCTGCAGGATGTTGCTTCGGTGGCGGTGCTGAAAAATGACGACACTGTCATTATGCTGGATATCGATGATTTGCAGCAGACAATCTCCAACCGTAGCGGAATCAGTCGCGCGCCGGGATCTCAACTGGAAAGTGCCAGTCGACGCGTATTGGTTGTCGACGATTCGTCGACGGTGCGCACCATGGTGCGCACAATACTCGAAAAACACGGCTACTCCGTCTGGGAGGCTGTGGATGGAGTCGATGGACTAAATCAGTTGCGCGCGCGCGAATTTCAGTTGCTGATTACCGATATCGATATGCCGCGTATGTCCGGGCATGAATTGATCCGTTTGCTGCGTGCCGATCACCGGTTGGCCGGACTGCCTGTTGTGATTCTCTCGTACAAGGGGGACGAAGTGGAGCGCGTGCGTGCCCGCAAACAGCAGGTGTCCGCCTACCTGACCAAAGATGAATTACAGGAGAGCCTGCTGATCGACACGGTGGCGCAGGTATGCGCGGGTTCGTCATGAAGATCGCCAGTCTGATATCACGGAGCCATGCCGAATCCGTTCTTGCGCGGGTAGCCGCACACGCAGGGCATCAACTGATGCGCTGGCATGATCCGTCCGAGCAATCGTTACGTGCGGCCTGCCGTCATGACTGTCCGGATCTGTTGGTCATTGATTTGGACAACGCCGCGGTGGACGCTTTAAGTCTTATTCACACACTGGTCTCTGGATTTCACTGCATGGTTCTGGTGCTGACCGACCATGTGGAGCGGCATAGTGCCGCTGTGATCAAGGCCCTGGCCGCCGGTGCCCGGGATGTGGTCGAAGTGAACGGTGATGATCCCCATGATATGCAGGAAATGGGTATAAAAATAAAGCAATTCAATAGTTTAATTTCAGCAAATCAATCAGCCAAGTGTGCCGATATAACTAAGAATCAAGCGCCAACCGTCACGTCGGTGGCCAGGCTGGTGGTGATTGGCGCCTCCAGTGGTGGTCCCCGTGCCCTGGCGCACATACTGGCCCAGGTCCAGATACCGGCCACAGCGGCATTGGTGGTGATCCAGCACCTTGACGAGCGCTTCGGCGAATCCATGGCCAGCTGGTTGAGTGAACAGACACAACGGACGATAGACGTTGCCAGGGAAGGGGATAGTGTGTCGGGTGGCCGGATTATATTGGCCTCCAGCAATGACCATCTGGTATTGACACCGGGGTTACGCCTTCACTATACCGCTGACCCCATCGATTTGGCCTATCGCCCCTCGGTGGATGTTTTTATGCAGAGCGTCGTTCAGTATTGGCCAGGGCAGGTATTGGGTGTGGTTTTGACAGGTATGGGCAGCGATGGAGCAAAAGGGCTGCTTGGTCTTAAATATAAAGGTATGCATACAGTGGCGCAGGACAAGATGAGCAGCACGGTTTTTGGTATGCCCAAGGCCGCTATCGAGGCCGGGGCGGTGAAAAAGGTGTTGTCTCTGGACGAGATGGCGCCGGCTATCAATCAGTTTATGGGTGATCAGGCGGACAATTAGATTTTTATGGGGAAGAAACAGCAGACAGCACCGGCCAGTGATCGACTGGTGGTTATGTTGATCGATGATCAGGAGATCGTCGCCGAATCCATACAGCAAATGCTGCAGGAGGAGGGTGACATTGATTTCCGCTATTGCTCGGATCCCACCGAGGCTATCGATCGTGCCATCGATATCAATCCGACGGTTATTTTGTGTGACCTGGTAATGCCGGAAGTGGACGGTTTTACCCTGTTGCGTTTTTTCCGTGCCAACGAGCAGACGGAAAATATACCGGTTATTGTCCTCTCTTCCAAGGAAGATGCCATCGACAAGAGTGATGCCTTCAGTGCCGGCGCCAGCGATTATCTGGTCAAGTTACCGGAGCGCATCGAATTGGTGGCACGCATACGCGCCCATTCACGCAGCTACCTGGCTCAAAAACAACGCGATGCCGCCTACCAGGAGATGGCTGCGTTACAGAAACAACTGGAGGCCAGCAATCGCGAATTGACACGCCTCTCCAGCCTGGATGGTCTGACGGAAATCGCCAATCGACGCTACTTTGATGATCATTTGGACAAGGAGTGGCGTCGCTCGGTGCGTGACAAGACCTTGCTGGCTTTGATCCTGATCGATGTGGACTACTTTAAGCCCTTCAACGACAACTATGGACACCAGCGCGGTGATGAATGTCTGCAGCACGTGGCCAAGGCCTTGAGTCATGCCCTGCAACGACCGGCCGATTTCGTGGCCCGTTATGGCGGCGAAGAGTTTGTCGTGGTATTGCCGGAGACTGATGCCAGGGGGGCGATGCAGATTGCCGAGAACCTGCGCGCTGCCGTGGATGCATTACACATGGAACACGTATGTTCCAAAATTTGTGATCACGTCACTATCAGCCTGGGGGTGGCCTGCTGTTCACCGGATTTCCAAAAACCCGGCGATATCATCAAGGCCGCAGACCAGGCCCTTTACCAGGCCAAAGAGCGTGGTCGTAACCAAGCGGTGCTTTGGGAAAAATCCTGATTAGCCCCCATTAAGCCACAAATGTGTGCCGATACTGCCGGCGTAACCCAAAACGATGGCCCAGGTCCATTTCAAATGGCTGAAGAATGTGTAGATGCCGCGTGCCTGCCCCATCAGGGCGACTCCGGCCGCAGAGCCGATAGACAGCATGGAACCACCGACACCGGCCGTCAGCGTCACCAATAGCCACTGACTCAAGCCCATATCGGGATTCATACTCAACACGGCGAACATAACCGGAATGTTATCCACGATGGCCGACAGGATGCCGACCAGAATGTTGGCAGTGGTGGCGCCCAGATCCACATACATTAACTCCGAGGCCAGCGCCAGATAGCCGATGGTTCCCAGGCCGCCCACGCACAGCACTACACCGTAGAAAAACATCAAGGTGTCCCACTCTGAACGAGCCAGCTCGCGGAATATGTCGAAGCGATAGACCTCCTGGTTATTAAAATTCATGCTGGCACTCTCGGGGCCACCCACCGAGTCCGGTGGCAGCGCTTCGGCAAAGTTCTTTTTCAGATAGTAGCCGTAAAACTTCAGAATCCCCAGACCGGTCATCATACCTACTACCGGTGGCAGGTGGAGGAAATTGTGCGCACATACCGTCAGGGTGATGGTCATCAGGAAAAGTGCGATGACCGTATAACCGCCAGGTTTGACCTGGATATCCTCTTGCAGGGCAGCGGGTTTTTCCTGTGGGACCGCCAAAGACATTAGGGCGGCTGGGATCAGCCAATTAACAAGCGAGGGCAGGAACAGGGCGAAGAATTCGCCGAACTGGACTATGCCTTTCTGCCAGACCATTAGAGTGGTTATGTCACCAAACGGGCTGAAGGCGCCACCGGCATTGGCGGCGACCACCACGTTGATACAGGCGATAGCAATGAAACGGGTATTGTCAGCGCCGACCGCCAGTATGACGGCTGCCATCAATAGGGCGGTGGTCAGGTTGTCAGCGATGGGGGATATGAAAAAGGCCAGCAGGCCGGTCAACCAAAAGATGGTGCGCAACGAGAATCCGCGTGACACCAGCCAGGCGCGCAGGGCATTGAATACCTGGCGCTCCTCCATGGTGTTGATATAGGTCATGGCAGCGAGCAAAAACAGCATCAGTTCGGCATACTCTAGCAGATTGTGGCGTATGGCCTCACCTGCGGTGACAGCGTCGCCGTGCATGGCATAGGCCAGGGCCACCAGCAACCAAATAATTCCCGCGGCGACCATGACCGGTTTGGATTTGCGCAGGTGCAGAAATTCCTCACCGATGACCAGGACGTAGGCGGCGATAAAAATCAGCAGACAGATGATGCCTATCCAGGTGGCGGTGAGATCCAGGTGGCTGGATTCACCAGTGGTTGTTGCCAGCACGGGGCCGGTGAATAGGGATAGCAGCACAAAGGACAGGAAGGATTTCATCATTGACTCATTTTGGGGATTATTCTCATTAAAAGTGATATAGAGTCAGATAATGCTAACACAAGTAGGGAGGGTCTATTTATGCCAAGCTGCATTGCTTTCAGTGACAACAAAAAACTTATCCGGGCATATTTGCCGGTTATTTTCCCGCGGTTGCTGGTTGTGATATTAATGACTGTATCAGGAGGGGCTATGGCACAAGACAAGGGGGCTGCAGTGGATGAGCCTGGCAATAACCAAGGTTTGTCGGCCTGTCCGGACAGTCCCAATTGCGTTTCCAGTCTGGCATCCGATCCCCGCCACAAGATCGAGCCCCTGCCGATGCAGGGGGGAGGGGCGACGGCAATTAACGCCCTGCGTACCGTGATTGAAGCCATGCCGCGCACGCGCATAGTCAAGGCAGACGAAGGCTATCTGCATGCGGAGTTCACTTCGCTGATTTTTCGCTTTGTTGATGACGTGGAATTCGTTGTCGATAATACGGCGGGCGTGATTCACGTGCGTTCCGCCTCGCGTATCGGCTATTCTGATTTAGGGGTAAACAGAAAGCGTGTTTATAACATTCATCGACGCTATCTGGAAAAAACGACGGCGCAATAACAACAGAGGTCTATATGTCACAAACTGAGAAAAAACCGGTGCGCGAGATCCGCATCAATCCCATTGTCCCCTCCGAGTCGGTGCTGGTGGCCACCGCGCGCGGTATGCGCCCGAAAAAGGCGGAAGCCCCTGCACCTCGCGACACGCGTCACCACGTCGAGACCTGCCCGTTTTGTCGTGGCAATGAGAAGATGACACCGCCGGCCATCTCTGCCTTTTCCGCCTCGGGCAATCAGGCGGTGGACGGCTGGGATATCCGCATTGTGGAAAACCTCTATCCGGTGCTGGGTGATGACCGCAGTGACAGCGGTTTCTCCTTCGGCCTGCACCAGACTATCGATGGCTATGGCCGTCACGAGGTGATCATTGATCACTTCCATCACGGTGTCGCCCTGCACGAGATGTCCGAGAGCCACCTGGCGCTGTTGTTCGGCGCCTACCGTGAGCGTATGCAGCAATTGTATGAATCCGACCCGCGCCTGCGCTATGTCCTGGCCTTCAAGAATTTTGGCCCGGCCGCCGGTGGCAGCATCCCTCATACTCACAGCCAGATCATCGCCTTGCCGGTGACACCAGACAATGTGCAATTGGAAGTGGACAACAGCCATCGTTTTTACCAGAAAAACCACCAGTGCATTTTTTGCACGCTGATCGACGAGGCGCTCACCTTCGAGGCAACCATTTATGACCGGCAGTCCGGTGAGATCCGCCGGCGTATCGACGTTGGGCAGTTGGTGATCGAGCGCAGCCAGCACTTTGTCGCCATCAAGCCTTTTGCCAGTCGCTATGAGTGGGAGGTCCATATCCTGCCCTTGCAGCACCAGGCCGAGTATCTCAAGGTGACCCAGGAACATTTAACTGACTTTGCCGGATTGCTGCGCCGGGTGATGGCGCGTCTGGAGGCCGTATTGGGGGGCGTGCAGTACAACTATTTCCTCCACTCCCTGCCCCACGACAAAGGCCTGCCTGATTGCAGCGCCAGCTACCACTGGCACCTGGAGATCTGTCCGCGTACCAGCATCCCGACCGGTTTTGAATTGGGCTCGGGCCTGTTTGTCAACACCGTCTGTCCGGAAGATGCAGCCGCCAGCCTGCGCGCCGTCACCTTGGAAAAATAGCGGTCCGTGGTGAGTGCATCGACGCCCTTCTGGCTCAGCAAATCCTTGCAGGAGATGACCCGCGAGGAGTGGGAGTCCCTGTGCGACGGTTGCGGACGCTGTTGCCTGATCAAGCTGGAGGACGAGGATACTTTGGAGTTGTACTACACCAATATCGTCTGCCGGCACCTGGATTGTGCGGGCAGCGGAGCCTGCCACTGTTCCATCTATGAACAGCGCAAGAGCGCGGTGCCCACCTGCCTGGTCATGACCCCTGAGCACCTGGAGGTGATCGACTGGGCGCCGAACACCTGCGCCTATCGACTATTACACCACGGTCACGATCTGCCCGCCTGGCACCCTCTGATCAGTGGCGATCCGGCCAGTGTGCAGCAGGCGGGTATTTCCGTTCGGGGCCGGGTAGTCAGTGAGGATCAGGTTAACGAGGAGGAACTGGAGGATCACATCGTCGACTGGGTCAGTCATGAGTGGGAATAACCACTCGCCGGCTCAGCCAGTAGAGTAAAAACGGTAGTGTGGCTACAACTGCTATGGCGGTGAGGGCCAGATTCCCTACGCCCAGTAGGGCGCCACTGGCCATTTCCGTCAGAAAAAAGGTTGAGCAAATCCCACCCAGGGCCGAGGCCAGATGTTGCGCGGAGTTGCTGACGGCCATAAAACCGGCCCGGTCCTGGTTGTGCGGTATGTGGGAGACCAAACTGGTGACGGCTACGGCGCGCATGGACATGGCCAACATAAAACCGACGAACAACACCATGACCGGCAGCAGTGCCGGATCGCGATAAAAACCCAGATAGATATCCAGGGCCAGTAACAGACTGGCCAGACTGCCGATGGGGAAGCTGCCCCAGCGATCCACCCCCTTGCCGGTCAGGCGCATGGCAAAGAAACTGACCAGCCCGCCGATCAGATAAAGCATGCCCAGACCGTCGCGCGGATAGCCCAGATTGAAAATGACGTAGGTGGCGATATTGGGGATGATTAAAAAGCCGGCAAAGATGGCGACTGAAACCGTCAGATAGGCCATTTGCGCACGTCGATCCAGCAGCAAACGCGTGAAGCGCGAACCGCTGGTCTGTCCATGTTGCCCTTTGATGGGCGGCAACACCCGGTAGGCGATCATGGCTACCAGCAGGCCGGCGGCGCTGATGACATAGAACGGTGTTTGCCAGCCCCCCCGATGGGCCAGCTCCAGTCCCAGGGGTACACCCAATACCGAGGCGATGGAGAAGGCGCTCATGACCGCGCCCATGGCCCGCCCGCGCCGGGCTGGTGCGACGGTGTCGATGATAATGGCCATGGATAGGGCGGTGGCCGGTCCACCGAAACTGCCAGCCAGAATACGCGCCAGCACCAGATCGGTCAGGTCATTGCCCAAGGTGGCGACGAAGGTGCCCAGAACCAGTCCCAGCAGGGCAATGATGACGGCAGTGCGACGATTGAAGCGGTCGAGGAAAAAGGCCGCCAGCAGGGCGGAGACAGCGGCGGCGCCGGTATAGGCGCCCGCGAGATAGCCGACCTTGGAGGCTGCGATGCCCAAATCGGTGGCCAGGTCCGGGCCCAGGGGGATGACCATCATGGCGTCCAGGATGTTGATGAACTGGATGGCGCCTACGGTCAAGATAATGCGTTTTTCGTTGTACATGGTGGGCTGGTTCTGGCAAAAACGCAGTTTAACGCAAATTCAAGCGATTAGGTGCCTTCCTTTGACGTAGGCCGGGAAATGGCATTTAATTAAACGAGGAGGTGATGATTATGACTGATACACCCCGACCGGCATCCGTAGAACCCGTTAAATGTGAGGTTTGTTTGAAGGAGGTGCCCGCTTCCGAGGCCAAGAGTGCCGAGGCGAATGATTACGTTATGCATTTCTGCGGCCTGGAGTGCTACCAACAGTGGCAGCAGCAGGAAGAGGACCAGGAATAAGACTTTAGACGGAAAGAGTCTATTCTTCCCGTCTAAAGTGGTGTAGTACAACTGATCAACATAGCGTCAATCTATTTCCTGTCGTTGAAACGATCTGATTGCAGCGTATCCCGAAATTTGATTTTTTCTGCAAGCAGTTCGTTGTTGGCGTTGTAGTGACCATCGACTTTTAGACGGACGCCTTCAACGATACCGCTTGCCGTGCCGTGTTCAAACTCTGTTTGGGCGTTGTGTACAACGGTGATGCCGTTAAGTTTGAATTTGGTCTCCGATAGTTTGGTGGTGACTATGCCTTCGATTTCATGTTCTTCACCTTCATCGCCTTCGATCTCCTTGCTACCATTATTCTCCAGTTCGACCTCGATGACATTCAGAGTATAGTTGCCGCTGATCAACACGGGTCTCTCTTTGGCCTTGGCCTCCACATAGACATCGTTGGCGAAGGTACGTTTTTCGAAATCCTTGAGTTCCGCTCCGGTGTAGTTAACCGTCAGGCCGCCCAATTTGAAGGTCCTGGCATTGGTATCCAATTGCTGAACCAGACCTTTAACTTCTATGTCCTCGCCTGCCTGATAGCTATTGTCCTTTAAGGCGATGCGCGTGGCGTAGATGGTGCCCAGGCCGTCGGAGTATCCGCTGACCTCGACGATATTATCGACGACAATATCACCTGCCGTGGTAATGCCATCGTCAAATCGGGTATTGACACTATGGATTACGGTCTGTCCCATAACGTTTAACGAGGAGTTAGCCGAGTCAATTGACAGGACGATGCCTTCCACGTCATCGGCGAAGCGAATGGCGCTTGCGCGTCCTTCCGTGCCGCTGGCATCGACACTTCCTTCGAGGGTGACATACATACCCACAGCCAATTGAGACTCCTTACCGCTGGCGCCATCGACCGAATATTTTGTGGCACTGGTCGTGTGATACTCCACGCCATTCACGAATACGCTGCCAAAACCGGTAATGACACCGGAGGTGGAAAAGCCCGTGCCGGTTTCTCCACCGCCCTGGTAGGGTGCGCAGCCAACGGTCAAAACGAGGGCCATGAGTATAGGGGCTGTGAGTTTTGTGAACATGGCTAGTGCTCCTTAAAATCTTCGTCTTCAAAATAGTAGATACCGATACCGGCGGCGCGCCGACCGCTGCCTTGCGACTCAGGATTCATATCCCGGTCCAGTTGCGCCATATGCTGGTTTGCTTTTTCCAACAGGGCCTGACCATCTTCGCTGATCAGCGCCCGTATTCCGGCTATAGCCTCTACCGGCAGGTTGTCGTAAAAAACCTTGCGCTGAAAATAGGGTTCTTTGTCTGTAAAGTGGATATTGCGATCCAGGGTTTCTAACAAACCATAGACATCCGTACCGAGAATATGCAGTTTTTCCAGGGTCCCCGCACTGGGGATATAGGCCCTGGCCAGCAGGCTATAGTGGTTATCGTCCAATTTGGCCACTACGCCAACCCGAATGAGTTCATCCAGTACCGCCCGTGGCGGCATATCACCGCTATGGGCCCTGACCAACTGGCTGAAACTGGGACCGTCGCCGTCGAAGGGTAAATTGGCCGGGGAGCCAGTAGTGTCGGAAAATCGGTTGTCATGTACCCAACCATAGACAACGCGGGCAGCGCGATTGTGATAATCAATGTCAGCCTCACTTTGGTCGGGGGTCAGGTCTTTCAGGCGTTGCACCTCCTTACGTGTCAGACCGGTAATGGTGGAGATGCGTGAGTTTGTCTGTTTCTTTCCTTGCACGGCAAAATCCTTGTCGGCCACTTCGACATAGACCTGTTTGGCGATATCGGCAAAGGCGTTGAAGGCAATGCCGTTTCGCAGCAATATCCTCACCAGCGGGCGTAGCAGTTTATGCACCGCCTTGTAGAGGACTTGTTGTGGTGTCGGTTCCTTGCTCATCGTCATCCAAAAGTTGTTAAAGGTCTCGCCGGCCCGATGAAGTCCCGGGCCGGCAAGCCAAGGTTGGTTATTATGGATCGTCGCGTTCGAGTTTGCTGGCAATCAGATTGCCGTCAGCGTCTGCATAGGCATGAATTTCCAGATAGTCGCCTACCGCCAGATCGCTCAACTTGAAGTAACGGATATTATCACGTGAATCTTTCAAAATGGTGCTATTGGTGACCTGGAAGGTCTTGCCGCCCAATGTTACGGTGCCGGCGGTGGTGTCCACAGCCTCCAGATTGCCCTTGTATTCCAGACTATCCTCGGCTTCATCAAATTCGATCTTTTTCGCCACCAAGTCGCCATTACCATTAAATTCGCCTTCGACCTTGATGCGGGCCTGAACCGTAATCTGGTTTAATGCGCCGTGTTCGAATTCGGTCTTGCCGGAAATCAAAACTTTCTGGCCATTCAGATTGAAGCTGTTGGGCAGGTCAGAGACGTCAAGGACGACACCTTCAATCTCCATTTCGTCACCTTCGTCGCCGTCATGGCCTTTCTTGCCGCCATTCTCCAATTCGACCTTGCTGGCTACCAATTGACTGCTGGCATTGATTCCCTCGGTGCTTTTAACTTCGACGTACAGGCCATCCGCCAACTGATCGTTGGGGATATTGTCCAGCTTGGTACTGCTGGAAGTGAGTACGGTCAGAGAACCGATCATAAAGGTGTCGCCGTTTAGGTTTTTAATATTGCCTTTGACCTCCAGTTCGTCAACGCCGGGGGTAAAGCTGGCCTTTTTGACTTCCAGGCGGGTGGCCACGATGAAGCCGTCACCGGAGGAAAATCCGCTGACCTCGACAATATTATTCACCTGCAGATCGGCGCTGGTGACAATGGTGGCGACCTTGCTTTCAAACTGCATCAGCGGATCCAGTTTGACGGATTGTCCCATGATTTCAACTGTGCCATTGGCCAGTTGCGACACATCGGTGACGATTCCTTCCAATTCGTCGGCATAGCTGATGGAGCTGGCGTTACCCGTAGTGCCGTCGGCATTAACGCTGCCTTCCACCTTGACCACCATACCGATGGCCAAATCATCTTCACTGCCGTTACTGCCATCCAGAGAGAAACTGGCGTCAGTGGTTTCGTACTCGACACCATTCACAAAGACACTGCCAAAGCCGGTTATGACACCGGTTGAGGTGGGGCCGCCGCTCATCACAGGGCCTTGATCGCAAGCGGTTAAGGTCAGGGTCGCCATCAGAGTCAGCGCGCTGGCCTGTAATGTGTAGCTTTTCATTGCATAGCTCCTCAAATCTATTCGGGATAGGGGTAACATCCGGCCGGGCGGTTTTTTAGGTGTAGGTGGTGTGGGGGCCAATCTTGCGATTGGGAAAAACCTCCCAAACCGGATGTTAAACAGATTATCGGCAAGATTTGAGTTTTCGTCAATAAAAATTGGGAAAAAACTCCCAATATGTGAAGCGCTGCCAATTATTTTTACCAGTCGAGTTGAAATACCTAGTGAAAACAAAAAGATAAAATAAAGAGAAGGAGCACACATCGAGCGATTTTTCCCAATCTCATGACAGCGTGGCGTTAATACGCTTTAATAAGCGCCCCATTTTTTATCCTCTGAGACACCTGATGCAAACGATTGAAACACTGATCCAATTGGTCACTGAGAGTGCTGATGCGGAGCTGGTACACCGATTTACCCGGGTTGATGCGTCCGTGAAACAGGATGGCAGCCTGATAACCGAGGCAGATATGGCCGCGCAGGAGCGCATTCGTCAAGGATTGCAGGCCATCTGGCCGCAGCGCCTGTTCCTCGGAGAGGAGATGGACAAGGAACAGCAAGCGGCATTGCTGGCGCAAAGTGGATCGGGGTTGTGGGTATTGGATCCCCTGGATGGCACACGCAATTTCGCTGCAGGCATCCCTTTTTTTTCGGTTTCACTGGCCTTGATCGAACAGGGTGAGGTGACCTTGGGAATAGTCTATGACCCCATGCGTCGTGAATGCTTTTATGCCGTGCGTGGCCAGGGGGCCTGGATGAATGGCGTGCCGATCAAGGCACCGCCTGCGGTAAACCTGAATCAGGCGACAGCCATTATCGATTTTAAAAGGCTTTCTCCGGAGTTGAGCCTGCGCCTGGCACAACAGGCTCCATACAGTTCACAACGCAGTTTCGGTTCCGTCGCCCTGGACTGGTGTTGGATCGCCCTGGGACGCGGTCATGTCTATCTGCACGGTAAACAGAATCTATGGGATTTTGCCGCCGGTGAATTGATCTTGCTGGAGGCGGGTGGATTTGGTTGTACCTTACAGGGAGAACCGGTTTATAACGGACGTCTGGAAGGGCGTTCGGCGGTGGCTGCCGGCAATCGTGACACCTTTGATGCCTGGTGCCACTGGCTGGGTATCAATTGCGGCTAGTTTTCCACACACCAGAACTGGACACCTTGCTCCTTTAAAAAGTCTTTGGCCTGTGCCCCTTGTAACAAGGCAAAGGTGGATAACATACCGGCCTCGGTGCAGGTACCGGCAATCACCGTGACCGAACGCGGGGCGTTGGCCACCGGCCAGCCCGTTTTGGGGTTAAGAATATGGCTGTAGCGTTGGCCGTTATGTATCAGGTAACGGCGCGCGTCGCNNCTTGCCGATGCCGCCGAGGTCGATTTCCATACCCTGTTTCAATGTTAGTACGGGGGCCTTCCAACTTGCCCGGTGCCATCCTACGTGATTCAACACGGTGTCTATCTGGGACTGACTGGGAATATCACTGCTGCCGTTGAAACGCCAGACGCGCCTTAGGACACCTGAGGTGATGTCAAACAATCCGTCACTCAATTGATAACACTGATCGGCATAATCCAGGAGGCGGGCGCACTCGTGATCGACCTGCACCGGCTGGCCTTGGGCGGTGTTGATCCGGTGGATGATATTGTCACTGCGATAGCGGCTGAACTTGTGTTCAATGCGTATAGTCTCCCGCTGCACCGTTTGTACGATCCAATCGGCCAATGGTCGGTCTTCGGTCTCTAACAGTAATTCGCACGGGGAGGCCATGGCCTGAAAGCGCCCCAGCAGATAGCCGTCGGCGCATTGCAGGGTGTAATCGGCCATGACTAGAAATCGATGCTATAGGTGATCTGGAAGATGGTTGCCTCCAGCGTCGGGAAGAGGTCTTGTTGTTGCTGGAGGCCAACGGCATCATCCGGATGGCTGTCGCCCTCTTGGACCATACGTTCCAAACGAACTGAGAATTTCCCGCGGGTGCTCAGTTGTTGTTGGTATTTTAGGCCAATGGTAGTGCCGGTAAAACTGCCCAGGCGCATGTCGGCGCTGGCGTAGTCCGGTAATGGATCTGTGGAGCGCAGGCTGTGGTGATAGAAATCGGCCGCCTGTTGTTGGTAGTAACGCAGGTGCGGTACCAGGTGGATTTCGTCGCCAATGGCGAAGTAATAGGTCATATCGACAGTGTGCGAACGCACGCCCCAATCATCAAAGAAATACCGGTAACTGACATGTACCACGTCACGGGGAAGATGGTAGGCCCATTTGGTATAAACCGCTTGGCGCAGACGACTGTCAGGGCGTTTTTCATAACGGTAGTCAATGGTACGGCCCTGGTCATCCACGACGCTGAGTAGCTTATAGGGATCGGTCAGATAGCCCTGGGTATAACCTGCGGTGTAATTCAATTGCATCAAGCTGCGTTTACTGAGAATGTGTGTTACACCCAGCAGTAAATCGGTGCCGCCTTTAAAAAAGGATTCGCCATCATCGTCCTCGCCGTCGTCGTCATCATCGTCGTCCCTGAATATGGAGAATACTTGATCCGACTGCGAACTCAAACCTTCGGCGGTTTGGCCTTGTGGATGGACGATATCCGCATTGACTGCAATGCCGGTGTTAATTGTAGTCTGACGGTTTTGGTTGTCGAAATCGTAAGCGACGCTCAGGCCCAATGAGGTGTAGTCAGTCTCTCCGGAGACTGCGGCAGCCAGCGTACGCCGCACCAAACGCGACAGCGGCTTTTCCCAACTTACATCAAGAGCCGCGCGGTAATCGGAAAAGTCCTTGAGCGGAAATTCATTGGCATCGGTGGAATAACTGTCGCCGCCTGAGGGCGTGGTATAGGTTTGCGTCACATTGGTTGCGCTGGCGCCATTGGGGGAGGCACCGGTCAGGACATCGCCGATGGCCTGTACATTGACGAATTCATCATCACCCAAATCCTTGCGCAATTTGATGAGCGGCTCGTAGACCGATACCCGGTTTTTCTCTGAATAATAGAGAAATGAGTAATCGGCCTGCCAGCCTTCGCCTTCGGCAAGGCCCGATGCCTCGCCAGCATGGGGCAGAGCCAACAGACCACAGGTGGCAGTGGATAAGGCCTGACGCAGTGAAGGCTTCTTCAGTTGCATCCGCAACCCCCACCGCCAACCCCTTGACCACCGGAGGAGGCCTCTTTGCTGAAATAGATGTGGGCGTCAAAGAAACTGTCGATGGGGTCCGGCACCGTGCGCATCTGCGGTTCTGCCAACAAATGGCGTTCCCATGGTTTGATCGGTTCCAGCGAACAGGCGGGCAACGTCACTATTACCATGAACAGCAGAACGATTTTTATCGTCATGGGAGAAGACCTTTACAGACGGGACAGCGCCTTTGCCAGTTCCAATTCCATCTCCTTGACCTCGCTCTCACGGAATCCGATGTGTGTTTTTACGATGTTGCCCTGGCGGTCGATGATGTAGGAACTGGGCATACCTTTTACGTTGTAGGCCTCAGCCGATTTACCATCGGGATCGAAGGCCACGACAAATTGGGCCGGATTTGCACTGAGAAATTTTTCCGCCAGATCACGTTCCTGGTCGAGGTTGATGCCGATGACCTGGAGTCCTTTGGATTTGTAACGTTTCTGCATATCGTTCATCCAAGGGAAGGATTTGCGGCAAGGTGTACACCAGGAGGCCCAGAAATCCACATACACCACCTTGCCACGATAATCTTTCAGTGACACAGAGCCTTTTTGACCGGCCAGGGTGAAATCGGGGGCTTGGTCGGCGCTGGCGGTTGTGGTTGATACAGCGACTAGTGCGCAAGTGAATAGTGAGAAAATGAGTTTTTTCATTGTAATCATTTCGTGACAATTTAAAAGGTGCCGTTGAGTATACTGATTGAGTGGATTTTTGCCAATGAGGGAATTAGGTCGGGAAAATTGGGCTAACCTTAAGGACGCAGTTTCTTTTTTTTTGTGGTGATGAGGAAAAGCGATGTTGATCAAAATGTCCGAAGACATGACCGAAAATGACATAACAGCCGAATCTGTATATAAACAACGTCGCCTGTTTCTTCAGGCCGGCAGTGCCCTGGCCCTATTGGGCAGTGGCCTGTTGTCCGCAGCCGAGCGGCCGGGTGTCGGGCGCCCCCTGCAGGGGTATCAAAAGACGCCATGGGGCAAGGCGGAGACCTTGACCCCTTATAGGGACATCACCTCCTATAACAACTTCTACGAATTCTCCACCGACAAAGAGGAGCCGGCGCTACTGGCAAAAAATCTCAAGACCTCACCCTGGGACATTGTTGTGGAGGGTGAGGTAGAGCGTCCCGGTAAATATCATCTGGAGGATCTTGTGCCCATGAACAAGCTGGAGGAGCGCATCTATCGACTGCGCTGCGTGGAGGCCTGGTCCATGGTGATCCCCTGGATCGGCATCCCTCTGGCGACAGTCATCAAGCGCCTGCAGCCCACCAGCAAGGCCAAGTATGTCGAGTTCACCACCTTGTTCGATCCTAAGCAGATGCCTAATCAAAATAATCGTCTGCTGGATTGGCCCTATGTCGAGGGCCTGCGCATGGATGAAGCCATGCACCCGTTGACGATTTTGGCGGTGGGGCTTTACGGCGAGGTGATGCCCAATCAAAACGGCGCACCGGTACGCCTAGTGGTGCCGTGGAAGTATGGGTTCAAGAATATCAAATCCATCGCTCGCATCCGCTTTACCGAACAGCAACCGGTCTCCGCCTGGATGAAGGCGTCGTCACGCGAGTACGGCTTCTATGCCAACGTTAATCCGCAGGTCAGTCACCCGCGCTGGAGTCAGGCCAAGGAACGGCGTATCGGTGAATTTCGCAAGCGCGAGACTTTAATGTTCAATGGATATGGCGAGCAGGTGGCCGGTCTCTATACCGGTATGGATTTGAAGCGCTTTTTCTAAGGCGGTTTTTTCTATGATGTTTATCCGCCGCAACCTCTGGGCCGTGGTCAAGGTGCTGGTGTTTGTCAGTGCCTTGTTACCGGCCTGTTACCTGACCTGGGCGGCGTTGAACAATCACCTGGGCGCCAATCCCATCGAGGCCTTGTCGCGTCGAACCGGGGATTGGACCCTGCGTTTCCTGTTGATCACCCTGGCGGTGACTCCACTGCGGCGTTTGTTTGGCTGGACGGGACTGCTGCGCCTGCGACGTATGTTGGGGCTTTACACCTTTTTCTACGCCTGTCTCCATTTCCTGGTCTATCTGGTTCTCGATCAGTTCTTCGACTGGCAGGAAATCCTGCTGGATGTGGCCAAGCATCCCTATGTAACCGTGGGCTTTGCCGCATTCCTATTATTAATACCCCTGGCTGCCACCTCGACTCAGGCCATGATGCGGCGCCTGGGCAGGCGCTGGCAGCGCCTGCATCGGCTGGTTTATGTCATCGCCGTGCTGGGGGTGATCCACTACTGGTGGCTGGTCAAGGCCGATATCCGTGAACCCCTGGCCTATGGTCTGGGCCTGGCCCTCCTGCTCTTTGTGCGCCTGCCGCGTTTTGCCCACCTGCGCCTGGGGGCAGGTCGTTGATGTCAGGCATTTTGTCATTCTTAACCCTGCCGGCCTGATTTGTCCCTATAGCCGGGTGGGAGATTGCGCCTTACCCGGATATCCAGTAGAATCGCCCGTTCTTTGGCGGTCCCAGCCGGTTGTTTACCGGTGAGGGTCGCTCTCCTTGCCTTACCGGGCTTCACCGGAAGGCTGATTAAACCGTGAGGAGCTTATATGCGTCACTATGAAATCGTATTTCTGGTTCATCCGGACCAGAGTGAACAGGTCCCTGCCATGCTCGATCGCTACCGCAATATGATCGAGGGCAAAGACGGTAAGATTCACCGTCTGGAAGACTGGGGCCGCCGTCAATTGGCTTTCCCTATCAACAAGGTCCACAAGGCCCACTACGTGCTGCTTAACATCGAGTGCGCGCAAGAGGTGCTGGATGAACTGACCAACGCCTTCCGCTTCAATGATGCCGTGTTGCGTAATATGGTGATCAAGCGCAAAGAGGCCGTCACCGAAGCCTCTCCCATGCTGAAGAGCAAGGATGAGCGCGACGAGTCTCCTCGCGACCGTGACTCCAACCGCGAGCGTGATACCGAAGTCAGTGAAGAGGCCGTGGCCTCCTAAGGCCGGCTAAACCGAATATTGATAGGAGAGAATCCATGTCCAGTTATTTTCGTAGAAAGAAATTCTGCCGTTTCAGCGCCGAAGGCGTCAAAGAGATCGATTATAAGGATATCGCCACCCTGAAGGGCTATGTCGCCGAAGGCGGCAAGATCGTCCCCAGTCGTGTCACCGGTACCAAGGCCAAGTATCAGCGCCAGTTGTCCACTGCGATAAAGCGCGCCCGTTACCTGGCTCTGCTGCCTTACAGCGACGCCCATTAATCGTTGCTCGGGGCGTTCTTCGGAATGCCCCGACGGCTGAAAGCGGTTGCCCATGCACGCCTTTGCCTCCTACATCATGCGCGGTTACCTGCAGGCCTTGTCTGTGGTGGTGATTTTTGCCGGCCTTTCGCTGGTAATTCCGCCGCTAGGTAATGTTAGCGGCGCTGCCCTGGCCCTGATGACCCTGCGTGGCGGTGCCCGTCAGGGGATGGTCTTGATGACCCTGGCAGTGTTGGTGGTCGGATTGCTGGTGCTGTTGACCGGCGGCAATCCCACAGTGGTGTTCGTGATGGCCCTGGTGCTCTGGCTGCCGGTTTGGGTGTTATCGACGGTACTGCGAGCGACTATTTCGTTGGAAAAGACCTTGTATGTCGCTTTGGCGATGGGCTTTGTCCTGGTAGCTGGCATGTTTGTGACGGTACCTGATCCGGCGCAGTGGTGGTATGGTTTCCTGCAGAATATACGTCTGCTATTGGAAAAGGCCAAGGTGGTCAGTGATCCGGCGTTGTTGGATCAGATGTTCGTCCAGGCATCGCGCATTTTTACCGGTATCGTTGCCTCAGCGCTGGCTTTGAATGCTGTACTGAGCGTAGTGCTGGCCCGTTGGTTTCAATCCTTGCTGTATAACCCCGGGGGGTTTACCAAGGAGTTTCAGGGACTGCGCTTCGGTCGGCCCATGGCGTTGGCACTGCTGATTCCGGGTGCGGTGGCCATGCTGGGTGATAACGTGGTAACGGCTTTCAGTACCAATCTCTTCGTGCTGGTGATGATGATGTACAGCCTGCATGGTGCGGCGGTCTTTCATTACGTGGCCGCAGAGAAACGGATTAATAAGTTTGTAATTGCGGTGATCTATTTTTTGATGATGTTTGTAATCCCGCAATTGTTGTTTGTCTTTGTACTTTTGGGGGTGACGGATACCTGGTTCGATATTCGCGCGCGCATGCATGCCAACGACAGCGGCGAGGCGCAAGGGTAACCTTAGCCAATCGAGTTTATGAATTGAATATGAGGTGAATGAGAATGGAAGTGATTTTATTAGATAAGGTGCAAAACCTGGGCAGTCTGGGCGACAAGGTTAAAGTGCGTTCCGGTTATGGCCGCAATTTTTTGATCCCCAAGGGCAAGGCTGTACCTGCCACCAAGGATAACGAAGCCAAGTTCGAGGCCCGTCGCGCCGAGTTGGAAAAGGCCATGTCTGACGCCCTGGGTGCTGCTCAGTCCCGTGCTACCCGCATGGAAGGCATGAAGGTGACTATCGCTGCCAAGGCCGGTGACGAGGGCAAATTGTTTGGCTCTGTCGGTACTTCTGATATCGCCTACGCCATCACTGAAGCCGGTGTTGAAGTTGGTAAGCACGAAGTCCGCCTACCCAACGGCGCCCTGCGTACATTGGGTGAGTTCGAAGTTGACGTGCACCTGCATGCCGACGTCAATCAGACCGTTACCGTCGAGATTGTCGCTGAGTAAGGTTTGTGCGAAAAAGCCGGGGAGGGCCGAGCCTTCCCCGGCTTTTTTTTGTGCCGGTGTTTTTACCTTTCAGGCGCAGGCCGGATATGACAAAAAGTCTCGATGAGCCCCGGCGCGGTTGGTGCTATTATGCATGGCTGTCTGCCTTTTAGTGTTCAGTTTGCCGCAGTAATTTTGGTGGTATGGAGGTCTTATGCGGGAAACCGCGCAATCACTGAATAAATTCGATGCCGCCTCGGAGGCCTTGCGGGTTCCCCCCCATTCGGTCAATGCCGAACAGTCGGTTCTGGGCGGCTTGATGCTGGATAACCAGACCTGGGATATGACCGCCGACATGTTGGTCGAGGAGGATTTCTATCGCCGGGACCACCAGTTGATCTTCCGGGCCATCCGCCGATTGGCCGACCAGGGCACGCCGTTCGATGCGGTCACCCTGAGCGAGTGGCTGGCCAAGCACAACGAGCTTGACAATGTCGGCGGGCTCGCCTATCTGGGCACCCTGGTAAAAAACACACCGACTGCAGCCAATATCAAGGCCTATGCCCAGATCGTGCGCGAGAGTTCAGTGTTGCGCAGTCTAATCCGCGTGGGTACCGATATCAGCAACAGTGCCTTCAACCCAGAGGGGCGCGACAGTGTCGAGCTGCTGGACCAGGCAGAGCAGATGGTCTTTGCCATCGCCGAGCGCAGCGCCCGCAGTGGGGGGCAGTTCGTCGGCATCAAGGATCTGCTGGTCAAGGCGGTGGAGCGTATCGATACCTTGTTTCAGTTGGATAACCCTATTACAGGCGTGCCAACCGGTTTCAGCGATTTCGATAACATGACCTCGGGTCTGCAACACTCCGATCTGGTCATTGTCGCCGGTCGACCCTCCATGGGTAAGACCACCTTCGCCATCAATATCGCCGAGAATGCCGCCATCAAATACCAGGTGCCGGTGGGCATATTCAGTATGGAAATGCCTGGCGACTCCCTAGCCATGCGTATGATGTCCTCATTGGGCCGCATCGACCAGCACCGGGTGCGCTCGGGTAAGCTGGAGGACGAGGATTGGCCGCGTCTGACCTCCGCAGTGGGTATATTGTCGGAGGCGCCGTTGTTTATCGATGATACCCCGGCCCTGACACCGACCGACCTGCGCGCCCGCGCCCGACGTCTGAAGCGCGACCATGGCTTGGGGCTGATTGTAATCGACTACCTGCAGCTGATGCAGGTGCCTGGTTCCAAGGAAAACCGCACGGCGGAGATTTCGGAAATTTCCCGCTCCCTTAAGGGGCTGGCCAAGGAGCTGGATGTGCCGGTCATCGCCTTGTCCCAGTTGAACCGCAGTCTGGAGCAGCGACCCAACAAGCGTCCCGTTATGTCAGATCTGCGTGAGTCGGGTGCCATCGAGCAGGACGCCGACGTAATTGTCTTTATTTACCGTGACGAGGTGTATAACCCCGAGAGTGAGGATAAGGGCACTGCCGAGATTATCATCGGCAAACAGCGTAACGGACCCATCGGCACTACGCGCCTGACCTTCCTGGGGCAGTACACCAAGTTCGAGAATTTCGCACCCAACAGTTATTCGGAGTATGAATGAGCCCTCGGGTCGAGGCACTCATCAGTCTCTCCGCCCTGCGTCACAACCTGCAATGCGTGCGTCAGGCGGCCCCTGGCTGTCATGTGGTGGCAGCCATCAAGGCCAATGGCTATGGCCACGGCTTAGTTGAGGTAGCGAGCGCCTTAGGTGACGCCGACTACCTGGGGGTGGCCTGCCTGGATGAAGCCTTGCATCTACGCAATGCGGGCATCCGCTCGCCCATACTTTTACTCGAAGGGGTGTTGGCGGCACAAGAGCTGGTGCAGATCCAAGAGCATGACCTGGCCATCGTGGTCCACCAGCAAAATCAGATCGACTGGTTAAAGACCTTCGTAGCAAAGCAAAACAGACCGTTCGAGGTTTGGTTAAAGATTGACACGGGTATGCACCGTCTGGGTTTCGATCCGGCATTGGCTGCCCATGCCCACGCTCAATTGTGCGCCATTCCCGCAGTGGCAGCTCTCAAGGTAGTGATGTCACATCTGGCCAATGCCGACGATCGTACTGATGGCAAGACTGATCAACAGATTCGCTGTTTTCAACAAACCTTGAGTGAATGGGATCTGCCGCGTTCATTAGCCAATTCCGCCGCGATCCTGGCCTGGCCTGAGGCCCATGGTCAATGGGTGCGCCCCGGCATCATGTTGTACGGGGTTTCACCCTTACAGGGTCAGGTGGGTTTGGATCATGACCTGAGGCCGGTGATGACCCTGTCGTCGCGCCTGATAGCCGCCAAACAGGTGGCTGCCGGAGAGACCGTGGGTTATGGGGGAACCTGGTGTTGCCCGGAGGATATGTTGGTCGGTGTGGTGGCCGTGGGCTATGGCGATGGTTATCCACGCCATGCATCCAATGGCACCCCCGTGCTGGTCAATGGCCGGCGGGTTCCTCTGATTGGCCGGGTTTCCATGGATATGATCACGGTGGATCTGCGTAGCCAGCCCCTGGCGGCAGCGGGTGATTCCGTGGTGCTGTGGGGGGAAGGGCTGCCGGTAGAGGAGATCGCTCAGGCTGCCGGGACCATAGCCTACGAGTTACTGTGCGGGGTGAGTAAACGTGTGGAGTTTCAATACCGGGATTAGGCACTACGCAAGGCATTGACGAGCTTTTCAAGCCGGGCACCTGTGGGGTTCTCTGTCTCACTGTCGATCGCCAGGGTGATGATCTGCTCCCGCTCGGTCAGGGCTTCACAATTTTTAAGTTGTCGTTCCAACACGGCAATTCCCGCTTCGGATACCGTATTGTCTTGTTGGGCGCGTTGCATGACGCGCTTTCGCAGACACTCTTCACCGGCCTGGAAATCCAGGATATGACAGGGCCGCTTCAGTTGTTGCGCCAGTGCTGTGAAAGGGCGTCTCTGTTCTTCGCTGAGAAAGGTGGCATCGACAATAACTGTGATGCCGGCACTGATCAGGTTTCGTGCATGAGAGAGCAGGGTCTGGTAGGTGATTTCGCCGGCGGCCTGGTTGTAGATTCCTTTACCTAATCCCTGAGCGGTACGGGCCTCGCGCGGCAGGTTGTGCAGGCGTTTGCGAATGACATCGGAGCGCAGGCGAATGGCCGGCAGGCGCTGCATCAGGGCCGAACTCCAGGTGCTTTTGCCACTGCCGGAGAGTCCATGGGTGAGTATTAAACAGGGATTGGTTGGCTGACTGTAGGCAGTGGCCATTTCCAGATATCCCTCCATTTGGTCCAGTGCCTGCTGTTTTTCTTTGCTATTGATATCCAGTTGGTGGGCCCGGATGGCCGCGACCTTGGCACGCACAATGGCGCGGTAGACCTGATAAAAGCGTAATAGGGCGAGACCTGTATAGTCATCCCGCTGTTCCAGATATTCGTTCAAATAGAGCCAGGCAAGGTCACGATAGCCCCGCTGCTCCAGATCCATGCAAAGAAAGGCGTTTTCGCTGACGGTATCAATCCAGCGTAAGTCCGGATTGAATTCCAGGCAGTCGAAAGGCAGTGCCCGGTCTTTCCAGAGGACAATATTACCCAGGTGCAGATCGCCGTGACATTCGCGCACGCAGCCTTGTTGCCAGCGTTGTTGTAACAGTTCCCGCAACTTTTGGTATTGCGCCAGTGTCCAGGTATGCAGTCTTTCCTGCGTGTCGCTTTGGGCGCTGACCAGCGATTGAAGCTGTTGGAAGTTTTCGATCATCGGTTGCAAGACCAGATCGGCCTGTCCATAGGGGGATTCGTTGCCGGCAACCGCTGCCGTTTCATGAAATTGGGCCAGAGTTGAGGCAAGCTGGATGATCAAAGTCGGAGAAAGCGGGCCGGGCAGGCGGTCCAGGCACTGCTCAGGATCAAATTGGATCATATGTACCGCGTAGTCGATGGGGGTATCGCCTTGTCGACAGGGGCCGATATAGGGCTGCTGTGGTGTGCCGCAGACAGGCAGGATATCCCGATAGAGTTCGGGTGCCAGGCGCCGGTTAAGGCGCAGCTCCTCCTGACAAAAATGGTGGCGCAAGGCGAGTGTGGAAAAATCGAGAAAACCGAGATTGACGGGCTTTTTAATCTTATAGGCCTGTATTCCCGTGAGAATGACCCAGGAGATATGGGTTTGCCGCAATTGCAGAAAGTCCACACGGTGGGGAAAACAATGCGCGTGCAGCAGATTGTTTATCCAGGGTGTTGACCGGGTTTCATCGGACATGGTGTGTGTCCTGTACAATAGGATTTTCGTTAAACCTACCACATAATAGCGCCACAGGTGCAGGCTTCGATTGCAGGGCGGCGTGTCGGGTTTATAGTGAGTATTGCCTGGGCGGACGGGCATAGTCAGAGGATCGGAACGGGTTTTATGGTATTGGGTATTTCACGTTGGCGTATGCGTTATCGGCCGGGTCGGTCGTCCTCCCCTTGGCGGCGCTGGATGACTTATGTCGCCGCGATCTTTGTGCTGTTTACCCTTTACGTTATTTATTTGGATTTCTCCATACGTTTCCAGTTTGAAGGCAAACGCTGGGCACTGCCTGCCAGGGTCTACGCCCGTCCTCTGGAGTTGTTTGTGGGGTTGCCGCTGAACGCACAACAACTGCTGACCGAACTCAAGGCCTTGAACTACCAGCCGGTGGCGACGGTGGACAGGCCGGGAACCTATTGGTTGCAGGGTGACAGCGTAACCATACTCACACGTGGATTTCAGTTTGCCGATGGCAACGAGCCTTCCTTGCGTTTGCTGGTACGTTTCAGCGATAGCCAGATAACCGCTCTGGAGCATGCCGACACCCACAGTCCCCTGGACTTGGTGCGGCTGGATCCGGTGTTGTTCGGTAGTATCTACCCCTCTCACCATGAAGATCGGGTGCTGATCAAGTTGAGCGAGGTACCGCCGCTACTGGTCAAGGCCTTGATCGTAATGGAGGACAGGCACTTTTATCAGCACCACGGCATCATGCCCAGCGCCATTGCCCGTGCGGCTCTGGCCAACCTGCGCGCCGGCGGTATTGCCCAGGGAGGCAGTACGCTTACACAGCAGCTGGTGAAGAATTTTTTCCTGAGTAACGAACGTACTATCTGGCGCAAATTGAATGAGGCGATCATGTCCTTGTTGCTGGAGTTTCATTATGAAAAGGACGAGATACTCGAAGCCTATCTGAATGAGGTTTACCTTGGGCAGGACGGGCGTCGCTCAATTCACGGCTTTGGCCTCGCCAGCCAGTTCTATTTTTCCAGCCATGTGCGCGATCTTGAATTGGACCAGATTGCCTTGTTGGTCACACTGGTACGCGGTGCCTCCTATTATGATCCGCGCCGCTTTGCCGCACGCGCCAAGGCGCGGCGTGACCTGATTCTGGAAAAACTTGCCGAGACCGGCGAGATTACAAAAGATCAGGCCACGCTGGCGCGTGGCAAGCCCCTGGGGGTGACCAAACAGGCTCCCAGTGGCGTGACCCGTTACCCCGCCTTTTTGGATTTGGTACGTCATCAGCTCTACCGAGACTATCGGGAGGAGGATCTGATGTCGGAGGGCTTGCAGATTTTTACGACGTTGGATCCCGTGGTACAGCGAGCGGCTGAACAGACGTTGTCGCAACAATTAAAGAGTCTGGAAAACCAGCGTGGATTGCCGGCCGGCGAGTTGGAAGGGGCCGTGGTGGTCACCCGCCGTGACAATGGTGAGGTTCAGGCGGTGGTGGGGGGGCGCAATGCCCAATTTGCCGGTTTCAACCGTGCCTTGAATGCCGAGAGGCACATCGGTTCTTTGATAAAACCGGCTATCTATCTCACTGCCTTGGAGCAACCAGAGCAGTACCATCTTGGTTCGCTGGTAATCGATCAACCGATGGAAGAGTTGTCTGATTTCGGCAATTGGTCACCCAAGAACTATGACAATGTCGCTCATGGACCGGTACCGCTCTACCAGGCCTTGGCACACTCTTATAATCTGGCTGCGGTGAGGTTGGGATTGGATTTGGGTATCGACAATGTGCTGGATACGGTACGGCGTCTTGGCATAGAACGTCGTTTGTCCGACTATCCGTCCATGTTACTGGGGGCTGTATCCCTTTCCCCCCTGGAAATAGCTCAGCTCTACCAGACTATCGCCGCCGGCGGTTTCGAAACGCCTTTACGCGCCATACGGGCGGTATTGACTGTGCAGGGCGATCCTCTGCAACGCTACGGCATAGAAATAAAGCAGGCCTTTTCACCGGATGTGATGTTTCTATTACAGAGCGCCTTGCAGGAGGTGGTCAGGCAGGGTACGGCAACCTCGGTAACCAATCTGCTGCCGGCGGGATTTCAGGTGGCGGGCAAGACGGGGACTACCGATGATACCAAAGACAGCTGGTTCGCCGGATTCAGTCAGGATCGCATGGCCGTGGTCTGGTTAGGTTACGATGATAACCGCACAACACATCTTAGCGGTGCCAGTGGCGCCTTGCAGGTATGGGGACGGGTATTGGCGCAAATCGATGCCCAGTCTTTACAGCTGACACCGACGGAGGGTGTCGAATTCGCCTGGTTGGATGAGACCAGCCAGGGACGGGCGGTGGAGAGTTGTCAGGGGGCGGTCTACCTGCCCTTTATCAAAGGGAGTGTGCCGGATGAGCCTGCGCCTTGCGTGAATGAGCTGGGGACAACGGTGAAAAAGACCTTGAATTGGTTGAAGGGCATTATGCAATGAGATATGTCGTATTGATTATGATGTTTGCATTGGGACTGGTGGGTTGCGCAGGTCCTGAAGGCGTAACAAAAAATAAAGAAACCGAAAGCGCTGTCGACAATATCAGGGGCGAGACCCCTATGCCTTCGGGCAGGGATTCGGCAGTGATGAACCTGGAGCTGCAGGCGCAGGAACAACTGGCCAACGGCAATGCCGACGGCGCAGCATCACTGCTGGAAAGAGCGTTGCGCATCGATCCGGCCAATGCCGGTTTGTGGCACCGCCTCGCACAGGTACGATTGGTTCAAGGACGTTTACAACAGGCGGCGGGCCTGGCAGCGAAGTCCAATACCCTGGCCCGTGACGACCTGACCTTGAAGGCGGCCAACGACGAGCTGATAAAACAGGTGAATGAGCTACAACCGTGACCTTCTTATCCTTACAACGAACAGAGCCGGGGGCGCCCGTGGGATTATATGACGTCGACAAGCTGATCGTGGAAGCCCGCAAGCTGGCCGCCGAGTTTCGTCGCACCACCGGCAAGCCTTTAGGTATCAGTGGTGAGATCGCGGAATACGATGCCGCACGCCTGTTGAACCTGAAATTGTGCGATGAGCGCCAAGGTGGATATGATGCCGTCGGCCAGGGCGAGCGGGAAGGGCGTCGTGTTCAGATAAAGGCCCGTACCATATTTGATGATAAGAAAAAGGGGCAGCGCGTCGGTCAGTTGAAGTTGGACCAGGAATGGGACAGCGTCGTGCTGGTGCTGATGGATGAGCACTATGAAACCTTCGAGGTCTACGAGGCCTTGCGTCAGGATGTGATTGCTGCACTGAAGGAGTCCGAGGGACGCAATAACAAACGCGGCATCATGTCCGTAGCTAAATTCAAGGCGATTGCCCAGCTGGTTTGGGCCCGCGATACCCTGGCACATGGAGTGTACAGCGGTTAGTCCATCTCTGTTCTCCGTTCCTTCCATTCTCATTACCGGTTGATTTCGATACACTAGACCCTTTACTCACAGGGCCTGGACCGGACTATCCATGACATCTATGACCCATCTCCTGGGACCGGAGGGGCCCTTCCCTGCATTGGTTGCGGGTTTTCTGCCGCGCCAGGAGCAGCAGGAGATGGCCGAGGCCATTGCCCGGGCCATGGAGGAATATACCTCGCTGATCGCCGAGGCCGGCACCGGCACCGGCAAGACCTTCGCCTATCTGGTGCCCGCCCTCCTGTCCGGCAACAAGGTGATCATCTCTACCGGGACGAAAAATCTCCAGGATCAGCTGTTTCACAAGGATCTACCGGTTGTGGTCAAGGCCCTGGCGCGACCGGTGCGCACAGCCCTACTCAAGGGGCGGGAGAACTACCTGTGCCCTTATCGTCTGCGTCAGGCGGAGAGCGAGGGGCGTTTTCTCAACAGGCAGCAGGTGGACGAACTACAGCGCATCCGCGAGTGGCAAGGCAAGACCCGTAGCGGCGATATTGCCGATCAAGGGGATATCGCCGAAGACTCGGCCATCTGGTCCTGGGTAACCGCCAACGGGGATAATTGCCTCGGTGGTGAGTGTCCGGATCTGGACGATTGTTTCATGATAAAGGCCCGCCAGGAGGCCCAGGCCGCCGATATTCTGGTTGTCAATCATCACCTCTTTTTTGCCGACCTGGCCCTGAAGGGGGAAGGGGTGGGCGAGTTATTGCCCAGTGCCAATGCCGTGATATTTGACGAAGCCCATCAGCTGCCCGAGATCGCCGGCAATTTTTTCGGTAGTTCCATCAGCAGTCGTCAATTGCAGTTGCTGGTGACCGACTGCCGTACCGAGTACCACCAGTCCGCGGGTGATATGCCTGGCTTTGAGCGGCAACTGGATCAGTTACAGACGTTGTTGCAACAGTGTCGTCTGGCCTTCGGCGTCCAGACTCAGCGGGCTGCCTGGCAGAGGCAGGCTGGAAATAGTGAACTGCATGCTGCCCTGGCCGAGCTGGATGAAGGTTTGGTCGATCTGGAGGCGATGCTGGAGGAGCTGGCACAACGTTCCAAGGGGTTGGAACTGTGCCTGCAACGTTGTGGCGATCTGCGTGTGCGCTTGTCGCAACTGACCGGCGTCAGCGGGGAAGATGTCATCCACTGGTATGAGACCTATACCCGTTCTTTTCTCATTGCGCAGACGCCGCTGGATATCGCCCCCATCTTCAGCAGCTATATGCAGGCGCAGAAGTGCGCACTTATCTTTACCTCCGCCACTCTGGCCGTGGGTAACCGTTTTGACCATTACCAGAAACGTCTGGGCCTGGAACAGGCGCAGACCGGCCAGTGGCAGAGTCCATTCGATTATCCTCGTCAGGCGGTGCTTTATGTGCCGGAGGGGTTACCGGAACCGCAGGCACCGGAGTACACGGCTCTGCTGGTGGAGAGGGTGATTCCCGTGTTGCAGGCCAGTCGCGGTCGTGCCTTTGTCCTGTTCACCAGTCATCGGGCCTTGAATCTGGCGGCGCAACTGCTGCAGGAGCGTATCGAATATCCCATCATGGTTCAGGGCAGCCTGTCTAAAAATCATTTACTGGAAAAGTTTCGCACCACGCCAAATGCTGTGTTGCTGGCAACCGGCAGTTTCTGGGAAGGGGTGGATGTCCGTGGTGAGGCTCTGTCCTGTGTGGTCATCGACAAGCTTCCCTTTGCCAGCCCGGACGATCCCTTGTTGGAGGCGCGCCTGGAGGCTTTGCGTCGCCAAGGGGGGAACCCTTTTTTTGAATATCAGGTACCTCAGGCGGTGATCGCATTGAAACAGGGGGTAGGGCGCCTGATCCGGGATGTGGAGGATCGTGGCGTCATGATGATTTGCGATCCACGCCTGGTGACCAAATCCTATGGCCGTATTTTCCTGGACAGCCTGCCGCCCATGACCCGCACACGCAAGCTGTCGGTGGTCGAGCGTTTTTTTCGGTTTATCGACAAGGAAGAGAGCTGCGAGGTGCAGGCGTGAGCGCCCCCCGACTTCTGGTGTTGGATACGGCCTCGGACAGTTGCGCGGTGGGCTTGTCGGTGGACGGGCAGTTGTTTGTGCGTTTTGAACAAACACCGCGCGCCCATACTCAGCTGATATTGCCGATGATTCAATCGCTGCTGGACGAGGCAGGTATGGGGCTGGGGCAGCTTGATGCTATTGCCTTTGGCCGTGGCCCTGGCAGTTTTACCGGCGTGCGCATTGCCACCAGCGTCGTTCAGGGACTGGCCTTTGGTCTTGATGTAGCGGTTATCCCCCTATCGTCCCTGGCGATTCTGGCTCAAGGCGGATATCGTTTGTCAGGTTGTCCGGTGATACATGCCTGTTTTGATGCACGTATGGGGGAGGTCTATGCGGCGAGCTTTGGAGTAGATGACAACGGAGATCTACGAGTGCAGGGGCAGGAGTGGTTGGGTAATCCCCAATTGGCCCCATTGCCGGACGTGGGAAATTGGGTGGGTGTGGGCTCGGGTTGGGATCAGTACCACGCGATATTGAGTGGGCGATGTCCTGCGTCGGGGTGGCAACACCTTCCTGGTCTGTTGCCCCGTGCCGAGGATGCCTTGGTACTGGCCCTAGCCGCTTGGCGCCGGGGTGAGGCTCAGGGGGTAGAGTCTATAGCGCCAATCTATCTACGTGACCAGGTGGCGGTGAAACCGGGATAGGTTGTCTATTTTTTGCACAAAACAAGTTTCTTCCTTGTGGGATATGAGCCGGCATGGTGGTATACTGCGCCTGCAATTGTCAGAATACCGGCACGGTTAGTGGTAGTTTGGTAAGTGTTTGTTTGTTAGTGGTTATTCGACTTAAAAAGGCAGCATAAGTAGTCAATGATTCGTAACATACTTGTTTCGCTGATGTTTTGCCTGGGGCTTGCACCTTGGATGGTGGCTTGTACCTCTCAGCNNCCGACCTAAGCGAGGCCGATCTGACCGGCGCCAATCTGCAGGGGGCTGATCTGAGTGGGGCAACACTGGTGGAAACCAACCTGACCCGGACCAATCTCTCCTCAGCCAAATTGACCAATGCCAATCTCACCGAG
>DKAX01000117.1 GCA_002450975.1 Proteobacteria bacterium UBA6915 | reverse complement strand
TGAACAGGAAGGCACTGCCCGCCTGAGTGAATTGAATGTGGTCGAACAGGTGATGAATGTCTGTCACACCAGTATCATCAAGGATGCCTGGGCGCGCGGACAGGGGGTTGGCGTACATGGTTTGATCTACGGTATCAATGACGGCCTTTTGCACAATCTCGGTATCAGCATTACCGGTTCCGACGGTGTTTCTGAAATCTACCAGGGCGCCGTTGATGCGGTATTCAAAAAGAGTAACGCCTGATCCGATAGCCACTTTCTCCAGAGCAGTTTTTTTATGTCTCCCATTGGTAAAAGTTGCTATCACTTCTGCATTTTTTCTCCTCATTTAAGTTAATATTTTGCCGGTCTGTGGATCGAAGCTGGGATCTATGCTTGGGGTCGCGCGTAGTCGCGTGGGTTTTGTCTGAACGATATACAGGAGTTTCCGCCAATGTCTTTACAAAAGTTATTACTGGTTTTGTTGGTTTCAACGACGATTTTTAGCCAGGGCGCGCATGCCTGGGAACGCGGCAAGGCCAAGACTCTGGCGCTGTTGCCCGAAGGCAGCGGCAACCCAGAGGCCATCGCCATGGATGCGGCCGGTGATTTATATGCCTCGACTTTTGCCGGCCACGTGGTGCACTTCGACCGCAAGGGCAGGCTGGTCAGCGATATCGTTGTCACACCCTCCAGCGGTTTATTGCTTGATCTGGCCTTTCATCCGCAAACAGGCGATCTCCTGGTGATCGATTTTGGCGCGCAGCAGGTAATGAAGGTCGATCCGGCCACCGGTGCTGCTGCACTGTTTGCCCAGATCCCCGGCGGCGCGGGTGCCGCGCCCAATGTGCTGACCTTTGACAAGGCCGGTAATGTCTATATATCAGACTCGTTTCAGGGCGTAGTCTGGCGTACCGGTGCTACCGGTGGTGCGGTTGAATCCTGGGTGGCCGATCCGCTTTTAACCACAGGGGGATTCCCTCCCTTCGCGGCCAATGGTATTGCCTTTGACGCCGATGAGAGCGTGATGTATGTGGCCAACACGGGAAACGACACCATTGTCAAAGTGGATGTGCAAGCCGATGGTAGCGCAGGCACGGTCAGCCTGTTGACCCAAAGTATCAACGGTCCTGATGGTCTGATCGTGGACGGTCAGGGGACAATCTGGGTCGCCGCCAACCAGGCTAACGAAATCGTTGCCCTGGACCCCAGTGGCAAGGCGATTGCCGTCAAGGGTGACTTCGAAGGCGTTGAAAACGGCGTGGTGAAGGGCTTATTGTTTCCCTCCGATCTGGTCTCCGACGGGAAATACCTTTACGTGGTGAATTTTGCCCTGGATACCACTGCCCTTGGTCTGCCCCAGAATTTTGTAACTGCCTATACTCAGCAGGTTACCCGTCACTCCATCGCCCGTATCCGGCTGGATAGGGACGAACACTAGTCTAAAGGTGTGGCGGTGCCGGTTAGTGTGATCGGCACCGCCGTCCTTATACCCCGGGATTAGCGTTGTGGGCACCAGCCCGTGTATACGTTCCTCTAACCTATTCCAGTTACTCTTCATCGTATTCAGGTGCCTAATCGTGTGCCTGACCATTACGCTCAATTATTTCCATCCTTTATCCAATCGGTGTGCTATCGGTGAGTCAAGCGGAGTATCGTCGACCTAGATCGATGAAAAGTCGCTGGATTGTGTTGGTTAAGCATCGCTCACCGAGAGTTTTAGGCGTTTGATATGACACAACACTGATCTTGTAAAAAAGTTGTCTTAGTAGCGGCGACTAAGACAAGGATGAGACCCTTGGGAGGCTGGAGGGAGTGTCATGTGTACAAAACAGGTGTTTGGTTGGGCCGGTGGATTTTCCCTGCTTAATCTGTTTGTGTTGGTGTCGGCTCTGGCGCTGCATACTGAACGCGTGGGGTTACCCGCAAGCAGTGAACAGATGAATCTAGAGACGACGCTACCCTTCAATGCTTTGCAAGTGGTGGACTCAGTGCGCCACTTTGTTCGAGCGCCGGACGCCGAACACCCCTATCCCTTTGTTGAAAGCGAACGCTATAAAACCGAGTTTACTCCTCAGGGATTTCAGTTGAGCCTGCGTGAGACTGATGCCGAGAAATGGCAGGTCAAATCTTCAATCCGCTTTGGTACTAAAACCCTCAGCTATGGTCGCGATGAATTCACCATTGATCCCGCCCAATGGCAACGACAGTCTAATAGTGCGCAACGGGAAATCGTCCCCGGTATCCTGGAGCGCGTCAGCGCTCGCCATGGTGAGATCGAGTGGGACTTTGTTGTACAACGGGCTCCTTTGGAACAAGGGCCACTGGAGATAATTGCGGCGGTTGATACTTCAGTCGATAAATCCGCGGAGATTGGCAGCGATATTGTGCGATGGAGCGATGAACAGGGCCGTTCTTTTTCCATGGGTGAGATGGTGGTGCTTGATGGGGAAAAACGAGAGATTTATAGAGCGTTGCCGCGACTTGATGCCGGCTCGGTCGTTCTCACAGTACCTGAAGAAATATTGGTTTCAGCGATCTATCCAATCACTATCGACCCCGTGATCAGTCCGGAGTATCCGGTTTCCGCTATTGGCAGTTTGAACAACATCGCCCCCTTTGCAACCACAAATCCCGCCATCGCCAGCGATGGTGATGCCGTTTCGCCAACCTATCTACTGGTGTGGCAAGACCGCCGTATGGATAGCGCAAAGGAGGAGTTGTTTGCCGCGCGTGTGAGCAACGGCGGCGCGGTACTGGATAGTCAGGGCATCGTGGTCAGTTCCGCCGGTGGCCGTCAATACAATCCGCAGGTGGCCAGTGACGGGACAAACTTTTTGGTGACGTGGTCGGATGATCGCGCCAGCCTGCCCGGTGCCCCGGTGTATCGAATTATGGCGGCGCGTATTTCAGCGAGTAGTGGTGAGTTGCTCGATGGTCCTGCCGATACCGGTGGCATACACGTCGCTACTATGATGCGCAATGATGTGCAACCCAAAGTGGTCTGGAACAATGGCAATTTTTTGATTGGTTGGCTGGTAGGCTCGGGCATTTACGGTGCACGCATTGCCGCCGATGGAACCTTGTTGGACAAGGATGCCAATAGTGATTCGTTTGTTATTGTCGCTCCTTCAAGCGTGTTTTCTATCAATGACCTGTCAATGGCAGCGGGTGGTGGTACCGCATTGCTTGCCTGGCGTCAAACGTTCGTGCTTGGTGTTGCCGACATACTTGCAAAACGGGTGTCAACTAACGGTTCTGTCCTTGACGCCGTGGCTTTTGAGTTGGATAGCGGTGGTGCGTCAGCCAATCATAGCAATGTTCGTCTGTTGCCGATCAATGGTGGTTTTCTTGCGGCCTGGGCAGAGTCCAATGGAGTCAATACGGATGTTTGGGCGGCGCAGATTACCGGCAACGTTGTCAGCAATCAATTCGTCGTGGCCAACAGTTCGGCTAATGAATTACCGGTGGCACTGGCTGCCGGGGCCGGCAGCCAGGCTCTGGTGATCTGGAGTGCAAATATTAGTAACTTCCTGGCGCGACGCATCGATCTCGCCAATCTGGACACTGCGCCATTGCTGGGCACCGGGCCGACAACAGTATTGTCAGGCGCCGGTGCGGTAAAAGTGATCGCAATCTCCATGTTCAATGGCAACTATTTCGTGTTGTGGTCTGCCAATAATACTTTGCAGTATCGTTGGGTGTTGGCGGATACCGGTTTGCTCTATAGCGGCGTCAATCCCGGTGATACGGGCATATTTATCATTCGCTCGGCGCTGCAGGAACTTGATGCCAAGGTGGCCGGCGATGGTAACGGCGGTTTCATGGTGGTTTGGCAGGAGTTGACGCGTGCTACTACCGGGAGTTTGAGCAGTTACGTCTACGCCGCCTTGGTTCAGTACAATGCGGGTGTTTTTACTACGACAATTCCCCGTTTTCAGGTGGCCACCACGAGCGGAAGCTACGCCTATCCCAATGTGGTATGGGACGGATCGAGCTATCTGGTAGTGTGGCAAACCAGCGCCGCACTGAATAGCAAGCAGCTCCTGGCTACACGGGTAAACACAACGGGAACCATTGTGGATGGCGCAGGTGTGTTGTTGGCGGATAATCTGGACTTCACTAGTGCGCCACCACACATTGCCTACAATGGCACGCACTATCTGTTGGCCTGGGAGCGCGGCATGGACTTGCCCGCTTTGGGCATATCGGTGGGTCAAACCGCCATTGACGGGCTGGCGTTGAACAACAGTTTGATCCCCGGTCCGGTGATCAATCTTGTCCCATCGCAATCCAATACCGGTGCCAACCACCTGGCGTTGACAGCCTATGACGGTGACTTCGCATTAGCTTGGGTGGTTGATCGATCCACACAGTCCTGTAGTGGTGCGATTGTACCGATTTGTACGCAGGTACCGCTATCAACCGAAATCCGTGATATGCGTGTAAATGTCGGTGGCAACGTACCTTTGCCTGGGGCGATACGTATCTCCGGTCATCAATATCAAAAGGCGTTGATCTTAAAAGACACCACACTTTTAGATAACGGAAACGAATTGTTCATAGGCTGGACGGTGGGTGACAGCGACCTGCACGAGGTACGTGGAGTGGTCAGGGATGTTACCGGCGCGGTGATCGCGCCTACCACCTACCCCATTCCATCAACGTTGTTAATCCATAGCGCAAACATACCGCACAAGCGCTTGTTATCCGGCAGGGTCGATCAGGGTTTGTTATTGACATGGCAACAGGCACAGCAACAGGCCGATCTTCCTGGTAACCTGTTTAATGAAAACATCCGTGCCGTACGGGTTGGCCTGCACGGTGAGGTGATCGACCTACCGGATTCTGTTGGTGCTGAACTTTCCGCCAATCCCTTCGATGAAAAGATGGTGGCTTTGTTGCCTCATCCGGATGGACTGGCCCTGGCCTACAGCAAGATCACACCGGAGGCCGCCCATGTCGGCAGGGTTCAGCTGCGCAATATAACCACTCACGCCGACCTGGAGCTAACCGGAAAAACCTCCCCTGCGGTGGGGGCGGTGGCAGTCGGTGGACGTGCGCGCTATATCGCCTATATTCGCAGCTACAATCCCGGCGCTGTTAATGGTGCGCGCTTGACTGTGAATTTTCCCGTGACTGCGGAGGTGGATACGCTTGCCACAACTGCGGGATCGGAGTGCGTCATTACTTCGGGTGTCATTACCTGCGACGTCGTTGGCTTGTCTGATACTCATCCAGAAAATATCGATATTTGGTTACGTCACCACGTTGAAGGCAGCCACACAGTCACCATGGATCTGACCAGTCTCGACAGCGAACTGGACGATAGCAATAATCACCTCAGTTACACCACGCAGGTGGTGCCGGGGGCGGATTTGACCATGACCCATTCGGTGCAGCCGCAATTCTTCAAGCCTGCTGTGCCCGATGCGGTGACCATGACCTTTACCGTTGTCAATCAGGGACCGCAGGAGGCCATCAATGCGGCGTTTGACCTGGCCTTGAACAACGATCCTGCGCTGACAGCCATAACCTTCGCTGCGACGGCATCAACGGGCAGTTGCACCATAGACGGAGCAATAATCACCTTAGTGGTTCGTTGCAACCTGGGCAACCTTGCTGTAGGTGCCACCTCGAACATTTCCGTAACCAGCTACCTCTACGGCGTGGGCGATTTTATCCTGCCGGCAACGGTCAGCAGTGCGACGCCAGATCCCGATTCCGGAGCGAGCACCAACGTCCTGGTCATGGGGGTTAACAGCGATGATGAAGATGGCGACGGCATTCTCAATGTGGATGAGGGCGGCGCTGACCAGGATGGAGACGGGTTGCCCGACTATCGTGACCCCGATGTGGATGGTGACGGTATCGATGACAGTCTGGAGGGGTCGGTGGACACCGATGGCGATGGTATCCCCGACTACCGCGACACCGACAGCGATAATGACACCATTCCCGATAGCGTCGAGGGGAGTGTCGATAGCGACGGTGACGGCATCCCCGATTTCCGCGATACCGATTCCGATAACGATGGTATCGACGATGCGGTGGAGAACAATTTCTTTGACCTGCCGGATGTGGATTTTGACGGCATACCCAATTACCTTGACACCGATTCCGACAATGATGGATTGCTTGACAGTTTCGAGGGAACCAAGAATACCGACGGTGACGCCTATCCTGACTACCTGGATAGCGATGATGACGGAGATATGATTCTCACCGCCATAGAAGGTACAGTCGATAGTGATGGTGACGGTATACCCGATTACCTGGATTTGGACAGTGATGCCGACGGCGTGTCTGATTTCCTGGAAAATGCGTTTGGACCGGATACTGATGGGGATGGTATCGCCAACTATCTTGACCTGGACAGCGACGATGACGGTATTCCCGACAGTGTCGAAGGCGATGTCGATACCGATGGTGATAATTATCCCGACTTCGTTGATTTGGATTCCGATAACGACACGATTCCCGATAGCATCGAAGGCGCGACGGACGCAGACGGTGATGGAACGCCGAACTTTCGCGACCTTGATGCCGATGGTGACGGTATTGCCGATGCCGTTGAAGGCGACGGAGACAGTGATGGCGACGGTATCGCCAATTTCCTGGACACCAACAACAACCCCACTGCTGCCGATGCCAGTTTCAGTGTCGATCAGGGCGTGGCACAGGTACGCACCTTTACTATCAGTGACGCAGACGGCGATCCGCTCTTGGTGCGCATCGTTACACCACCTGCCAAGGGTACGGTTGAGGTCATAGTCTATCCGGCCTCTATCGCCTATCGCTACACGCCGACACACACCGAGACCGGTGTCGATAGCTTCACCTATGTCGCCAACGACGGTAAAGATGACTCCAGGTTGGCGACGGTCAGCATCACCATCATCCCCGATACCACGCCGCCCTATATGCCGACATTGGGTCTGCCGGGTAACGGTAGCCTGCTCACCAGCGTCCCGGTGAACGTCAGTGGTTTTGCCGAGGCGGGTAGTCGCATCGATCTCTATGACGGGGGCCAGTTGGTGACCAGCGGTAAAGCCTACGCCGGAATCGACGAGTTTGATATCTACTACAGCTTCAGCGATGGAAGTCACGCCATCCATGTGGTGTCGGTGGATGCCGCTGGGAATTCCTCGACCGCTTCCAACGTGAGCAGCTTTAGTGTGGATACCACGCCGCCGGATGCGCCGCTGATTATTCAACCGCTAAACGGTTTTGCCACCAATCAACACAGCATCGTGTTCAGCGGTAGTGCGGAACCCAACACCACAATCAACGCTACGCTGATTGGTGATGGCGTGAGTATGGCGCTGTCGACTACGGCGGATGGTGTTGGCAGCTGGAGTGTGATCTTTACGCCGCTGGATGTAGAGACCCTGTTGACCCTGTCGGTAACGGCGACCGATGCTGCAGGCCATAGCAGTGAAAGCGCTCAAGTCGGCGGGCGTAGCGATTTTACGGCGCCGGTTGCACCTGTCATCACAACGGCATCGCCTCTTGTGAGCAACAATCCGCAGCCGCTCATTGCCGGTAAGGCTGAAGCTGGCGCGGGTGTTCAATTGTACTCCGTGTTGGGTTCGCTGCCGCCACAATTGATTGGCAGTACGGTTGCGGATGGCAACGGCGACTGGCAGGTGCAAACCGACGTGTTGGAAGATACACCGGCTATGGCCTCCTACGGGATTTATGCAATCGCAGAAGATGAAGCAGGAAACTCAAGTGGAAGTTCTGTCTGGATGTTTCTGATTGTTGATACGGTTGCGCCGCAGATTTTGAACGCACTGGCCGGTGTGCCCGGAAATATAGTCGGTACACAAGAGGTCTCGGTTAGCGTGAATCTGGTGAATGCCGAATCGGTCACTTTGCGAGTTTATGAAGAGGGGCTGCTGTTGGGTGAGGCCTCTTCGACCAGTGGTTTTGGACAGGTCAATATAGTGCTCAACGGCGAAGGCAGCCATCCGCTAGAGGTCATCGCAATGGATTTGGCAGGGAACAGTTCCGATCCCTATCCTCTGACGGTCACTGTAGACTTGACTCCCCCTTTGGCCCCGGTGATTACGCAACCACTGCACGGCTCTGTCAGTAATACTGCCAGTCTGCTCATCAGTGGAACTGCGGAGCCCAATCTTCCCAATCTGTGGGGCAGTGCCTATTTGGTTGAGCAGGACAGAATATTTGCCATTACTACCAGCGTCGACTCTCTGGGTGAATGGAGTTACACCTTGTCTGCGGCACCGGAAGGCACCTATCGGATAACCACCTACGGTATCGACCTCTTGGGTCGGGGCGGTGAAACCAGCGCCATGGTAGAGACAGTAATCGATCGCACTGCTCCGGCGCAGCCAATCATCATCTCGCCCTCTGACGGAGCGAAAACCAAAGATGCCACACCGCTGGCTATCGGCAGCGCCGAACCTCTCAGTCACATACGGCTATACGCTACGGGCACGCTCATCGGCGAGGCCGATGCCGATGCCAATGGTGCTTGGCAAGCTGAGTCAGTACACCTTATTGATGGTTCATATAAACTGTACGCCACAGCCACCGACCTGGCGGGTAATGTACAGCCGGCGACCAGCTTTATTAACATCACAATTGATACCGTGGCACCCAATGCGCCCACCATCACTGGCCCACTGACCGGCAGTGCTGTTAACAACCCAAGGCCAACGTTTAGCGGCACTGCGGAAGTGGGCAGTGTTGTTACGCTCTATCGCGATGGTCACGCACTGCCGGATCAGATTGTGGCCAACGCACAGGGGCGTTGGAGTGTCGTCGTGCAAGACAATATCAGCGAAGGGACACATGCCTTCTTTGCCGCAGCGACAGATGCTGTGGGTAATATGAGCGGGGCCTCAGGTCAGATAAGCCTAATGTTTGACTACACATTACCGCCATTGCCGACAATACAGTCACCGGCTGAGGCCGTGCACTATACCAATACCCCGCCGGTAACCGTCAGCGGTAGCGCGGAACCGGGTAACACGGTGCTCCTCCACTTCCCTGCCGACGGTCCCGTGATTTCCGCCACGGCGCAGCCCGATGGCAGTTGGCAGATGCAGATACCCTTGCTCAACGACAGTAGTGTCACCTTCGACCTTGAGGCTATCGACCCGGCTGGAAACCGCAATCGACAAAATGGGGCCTTTACATTGGTCATCGACAAGTTGGCCCCACAGGTTACGTTCTCTGATCCGGGAGACGGTGACCTGTTTCACTCTAATACTGTCATGTTCAATGGCCAGACCAGCGAGCCGAACGTAGTTGTGGAGCTATTTGATAACGGAGTCAGCCTGGGTAACGTCGCCACCCAGGACAACTCGACCCTGTGGATGTTGCTGTCCTCGCCCTTGACTGAGGGCGTGCACGCCATCAATGCACGTGCTGTGGACCGTGCGGGCAATGTTGGTCCATTGTCTGATGTGATCAATATCGCCGTGGACGTACGTTTTCTGCCTATGGCCTTTGACGATGAGGCGGTCACTGATGAGGGGCAGTCGATAAGTATTGATGTCCTTGCCAATGACAGCGACGGGGACCCCGGTAATGACAACCTGTTGGTCAGTCAGGTCACCACCCCCGCGCACGGCAGCGCCGTTATCGATCAGACCGGCAAAATGGTTGTCTACACGCCTGCTGACGGTTACTTCGGTAACGACAATTTCGAATACCGCATAAAGGACAACGATGGAGAATCGCTAGACTGGGCCCTGGTGAGTGTGACAGTAAATGCCATCAATAGCGTCCCGGTCGCTCACAACGGCAGCGTGCAAACCGATGAGGACGACCCGGTACGCGCAGCCCTGTCCGCCACCGATGCCGATAATGATTCGCTCACCTATCGTATTGTGCAGCAACCCACAAAGGGTAGTGTGAGCCTGCTGGATGTACAGATGGGCACCTTTGTCTATCGGCCGGATCGGGGTTTTGTCGGTGAGGACAGTTTTACCTTTGTCGCCAATGATGGCCATGTCGACTCCAATGTCGCCACCATGTACATCACGATCGACGACGATGAGCACGGCATGCAAAGGCCAGAGTTGATCTCGCCGGAGGATGGAGACGATGATGTCGATGCGCACAAAGCCAAATTCTCCTGGAAGAATGGCGGGCAAAACAGTGATGACGTGCAATATCAGCTACAGGTCTGTGACAACGATGAATTCAGTGGATGCGAACCGCACGAGATAGACCATCGTGCTGCGGTCATGATTATTGGTTTAGGGGGAAGCGGAGTACTGCTGGTCGGGTTGGTTGGCGGCCTGCAACGTCGGCGTCGTGCGCTCTATCTCCTAGTTGCGGTCGTGATAGCTCTGGCAGCACCCGGTTGTGGCGGTGGTGATGGTGGTGGCGAAGGCGATAGAGTCAGCCTCACCTTGACTGATTTGCGTGAGCGGACGACCTACTACTGGAAGGTCAAGGTCAGCGATGGTGAAAACAATTATGCGGAGTCTGAGGTGCGCAGTTTCAATACGCGCTAGTCAGGCATATCAACCATGCGGGGCTCTGCAGTTACCAGAGCCCCGCTACTTTTGGCTGCTCCTCATGTTTCTTTTGCAGTACTTGTACGGCCGCCTCAAGTAAGGGGTCGCTCCGGTCGTTTCGTCTGTATATGCCGTAGCTACAGTTGTTATCGATATCGTTGCCCGATGTGAACCACTCCTTGGGAAAGGCGACATTCAGGCGGTAGAGGCTACTATGGGGAATCTTATCTGCGCAAAGATTGATAACCGGTGACAATAAGTCTTTATCCTGTTCTTGAGCAGGTGTTAATTCGCCGGATTTGTAGCTTAAGATTCGCGGGCCGCCAATCTTCGTGTAAGAATGGAAGCTGACGTCAAGTTTTGCATTCCAGCCTATGATGGATGCGTGTAGGCGCTGTTGTAAGACGGATGCGGCCAATATGCTCAATGCATCCGATCTGGTATCGATGAGTATTGCCATCAGGTCGACTGGAAAGGGTGAGTCCTGTTCCGGTGTTTTATAGTCATTGGTTTTTCCGTCAGGTGTTTGCATTTTAAAGAGTGTTTGCTCAGGAAGGAACGCACCCAGGAAGTTGAGCATGGTGCTGAGCGTTACCAGTGAGCTGGCGCGCAGATCAAGTACAAGATCGGCCTTTTCTGTATTTGGCAATACTTGCTTAAGTGCTTCTTTAATAGCGCTCGGTGTCAGTCTGACATGATTGTTTACCGCAAGATAAACGGTATTCTCGTTGATTGCCTGTACGCTCAGTGGGATGGGGCCGATGAATTCCCGCCGATGGATCTCTTTGTATTCCTCACCCTTGGTGTCGCGTAGAGTGAGTTGCGCATCGGAACCGATATCGCCATGAGACAACTTCCGGATTTGTGTGGCACTCAGCTTGTCCAGGCTGGTTCCATCGATAGCCAGCAACTCGTCGCCAGCGGTGAGTCGTGTAATGTACTTTTCAGTGTCAACAGTATGGTTGAGGATAATTTGATGGCCATTTGATTCGAGCAGGTTGATTGGCAAGTAGCCCAGCGACTTGATCAGATCACGCGCGCTGAGAATTTCGGCGCTTTTTATGTTGTCTATCACTTCAACGCCGGCGCTGGGGTCGATCTCCTTTGCCAATCGGTCCATAAAACCTAATTCAAATATGATAGGGCGCTCGCTCTTGAGTAAAAGTGATTCCCGGTATAGGTAGGCGAGTGTTTCCAGAGTTTGATTCGACATGTGTACTATTGTGATGCCGGAAATTTTTTCACCCATCGACTGCGGGGTTCGATTGAAGCTATGGCGGGTGTTGGCGTTTCTGAATACGATGGTATTTTCCGAATGTTCAATGCGGAAAGAGTTGTCTTTGGCGGCAGTATCGGCAAGGGCATTCACGATGGCCGCATCGATGGTTTTCCCCGCTGGTAACAGGGTCTGAATCTTGGCAATAAAGTAACCCATGCTACTCTGGGTGAGAGGCTTCAACGAAGCATATGGATCCCTGGGGCCGGCCGGAGTGGCGGCGCAGCCGGCGATGCCTAATATGCAGGCAGTCAGTACCACATACTTGAACGAGCAATATTTGCTGTTTAGAAAAACCATAGGTTCATATCCAGTGTTATTGTATTTCCTACGAAGACTTCCCCAAACTCGGATTCATAACTGATGTGGGTGTACATCAGTCTGAGATTTAAGGTGTCAGACTGCTTATATTCGATAAAGGCAGTGGGGCCGGAAGCCGGTTTGAACTGCGTGGTAAAACCATCGGTGTTTGTTATTCGTGAATCCCTGTCCCAATGCATGCCGCCACCGAGGTAGAGCGGACCAATATCACTTAGCGCGGCAATATCAATGATTTTTCCCTCATTCCCCCCATCACCTCCTTGAATGCGAAATCCACCGCTTAGACGAAGAATAATATTGCTATCGATTAACGGTTGCCATGCAAACCCCAATCCTAATATCGCTCCGCCGCCGACATTATATTGGTCACCATCAGGGTTGTAGGCGGCTGTCTCTCCGCCGAAATTTACGCCAAAATTGATGTAGAATCCATCCTGATTGCGCTGGGCGCGCTTTTGTCGGGAGCGTGGGATGGATAAATGTAACTTGGCTTCGGTGCCATACTTGACGCTATTTGTGATGGTATAACTGCCGCTTGCTACGGGGACGATATAGCCGTTGATGTACATGCTTGATGATGTCCCTTGCCTGAAGGAGTAGTCCAGCTCCTTTCCTGCGAGTTCGGGATCGGTAGTGATGATCAGATAGCGGTATTCCGGATAGAGTTCCAGCTCGAATTCCTGTTTGACACCTGCGTATGAGGTTTTGTGCACATCGGGAAAGCGTCTGACCTCGTGCAGAGGTTTCAAGTGTTCGTCCGCAAAAACAATGATGGGATAAAAGAATCCGCCGCTGACTTCGTAGGAAGACAGCAGGGCGGTTTTGGTTTTTTCGATCACCGGTAAACGCACCAGGATAACGGGCGCGGCGCCATAACCAATGTTGGCCATGCGGTTTGGCATTTTCAGGGTTTGATTGGTGCCGTGTACAGCCTCGAACTGTACCTCTGGATATAGTAACAATTCACTCAGGTCAATATTGCGTGGGGGTAAGGCTGTCGCCGGGACGGCGATGGATAACAGGGAGACGAAAATGGTGCTCCTGAACAATCTTTCCATAGTAGATCTCTTTGTTATTTTTTCCGCGCAAGTGGCTAGTTCGGACTATACCCAATGTCTGGGATGGAGGCCAGACAAGAAAGGGAAAAAAGGGCTGGAAGCCGGCTATCGGCTGATCGGCAGGGATGGCAGCGTTGTCAATTGGTCAGGTGGAATCGGCTGAATCTGATTTGTTAACCAGATCCAGACGTTTACGAAACTGATGTATGAGGTTGTATAGACTTTTCACCTGTTTGCTGAGGTGTGCGGCTATTTCCCGGGTCTCCTCACCGGCCTCAACGGTTTGTTCTGAAACGGAGTTGATGCTGGTTATGTTGTTGTTTATGTTGGCTGCAACCTGACTCTGCTCTTCCGCGGCGGCAGCTATCTGGATATTCAATAGGGAAATCGAACGGATCGATTCCAACGAGACGCGCATAGCCTGGCCCGCGTCGAGGATTTCACTGACCCCCTGTTCCGCGCTATGTCGACTTAGCTGCATGCTGTCAGCCGCCTGCTTTGCCTCGTTTTGCAGATTTTGGATCATGCCCTCTATTTCCCGGGTCGACTCCTGTGTGCGCGTCGCCAGACTGCGCACTTCGTCGGCGACTACGGCAAATCCTCGCCCCTGTTCGCCGGCACGCGCCGCCTCGATAGCGGCGTTCAGAGCCAACAGATTGGTCTGTTCGGCTACGGCCTTGATAACATCAAGAACAGAGCCGATTGCGCGCGTGCTGCCCTGCAATCGCTGAATGACCTCGGCGGCCTGAGTCACTCCCTGTGCCATCGAGTTAACGGTATCAAGAGTGTGATTAACCTGCTGTATGACAGAGTCCGCTTCCTTTTCACCCGCTTTGGCGCTCATCTCCGCCTTGTGGGCGTTACCTGCCACCTGTTCCGCTGTCGAGGACATCTGTTCCATGGCAACAGCGACCTGGTGGGTATCGGATTGTTGTTGCTGTAATTGCTGTTGGGTTTTGGTTACGGTTTGCACGGTGCTCTGCGCTACGCTGTCCAGTTGCGAGGTTGAATCTGCCAGTCGGCCGGTGACTGCGGAGAGTTCCGATTCAAGCATCTTGTAGCCGAGTTCCAATTGACTGAGATCATCCAATCGACCGGTATAGACATACTGACTGATAGGATTATTGACGATGCCGCGACTATGATTGACCAGTTTAGCCAGACGCCGATAGCAACGTGTAATGCCCATTCGGGCCAGCACCAGACTTAACAGACAGACGCTGCCCACTACCGGTACGGACACAGCGCCACTCCAGATCAGTAACGCTGCCATGGGGGACAGGGCGAATGCCATGGTCACATAAAGTTTACTACGCAGACCGATGGCGAGGCCGGGGGCAAACAACCGTTTGCCGTTGTTGATGCGTTGATAGAGTTGTTCGGCGCGCTTGATCCATTGCCGCTGAGGACGCATGCGCACCGACTGGCACTCCTTGATGGCGCCTTGTTCCATGATCGGAATGGCAAAGGCATCGACCCAGTAGTGATCGCCATTCTTGCAGCGGTTTTTGACTACGCCCATCCAGGGTTTGCCTGCCTTCATGTAGTCCCATAGATCCTGAAAGGCTGCAGGCGGCATATCCGGGTGACGGATGATATTGTGGTTTCGTCCCGTCAGTTCCTCGCGGGAAAATCCCGCAATGTCGATAAATTCCTGATTGGCATAGGTAATAATGCCTTTGGCATCGGTTATGGACAGAATGTTGGTGCGATTACCCAAATCCTTTTCTTTGCCAGTAATGGGGAAATTTTTTTTCATCTAGTCAATTCCAGCCGGTAGCGCACTCCGGACAACTTTGCCTCGCCAGGCGAGGTGGTTCCGCCCTGGTAAATATCGTCCAATTACAATATTTATTAAATTTGTGTTGTTTATATGCAATGCGGATTTTTTGATCGTAACTTTTTGATTGATAGAGGCTGCACCGGATCCCCTGGTTTGTTGGGGTGGTGGGGAGTGCTTGCGTCGAGCAGATTGAGGCAGGAACCGACAGCCCCCTTTTAATCATTCTAAAGCTTAGGAAAAACCCTAAAGTTCCCCCAGGGGAATTCGACAACCTCTCTATGGGGCCACACACGGCCACATTTTGCATTGCTACGTTCAGAGAGGAAAAAACATGACGCATTTTAATAGATTGTCCAGTGGGTTGGCGGTTGCCGCGCTGGCAACATCAATGTTATGGGGATGTACCCCGGAAGAGGAATCAAAAGATGTCACCCTCAAAGGGCAGATGAGTCTGGCGGGCGCTGCCGCCGCCCCTGTCAGAGAGGGTGGTGTCGTGCGTATGGTGAGCGCAACAGATTATGTGCTTTATTGCGTAACCTTTACTGCGCCGCCCCATGCCGGTACCGGCGACTTTGACGCCGACGGTAGTTTCAGTGTGACCATTCAGGATGCGGCCAATCTGCCCATCGGTTGTTTTATCAACGACAAGACAACCAATGAACCCGTGACCACGTTGACCTTTAACACAGGCGATACCGGTGTGGGTGGCGACAGCGCCTCCAGTGCCTCCTTTGGCGGCGGAGACTATACCAAGATCGTGATTACCTTCGATCCGGTGACCAAAACCGCGACCGCTGATATCAGCCATTTAACACAGTCGGAGCACAAGGCCGTTGCCACCGAGACCATGCAGAAACTGTCCGGTGAGTGGACCATGTCTTGTGCCGACAGCACCGATACCGATTGTGCCCAGTTCATCGCCGACGGCGGTACCGCGACCACCATGCCGGTCTTCGTAGACATGTTGTCTGCTACCGAGACTGCTACCGGCAAGACGCTTTATGCCATGGGTGCCTGGCCCTCCCAGGCCCAGTATACGGCTTGCGGCTCTACCGAGGGTCTGGCCTCCGTCACCGGCGTGACCGATCTTACCAGCACCGGTTCCGCCGATCCCAGTGTCAAGTTTGCTGGATTGCCCAGCGCCACTGGTTATGATGCCGCGACCAACAGCATCAGTGGTGATGACCTGAAGACCTACTTCGCCAGTGCCCCGGCACCCTATACCTATCCGGGCAGCGGTTTCACGTCAATGTGGAACGGTTCGTATTCGTGCCCGGCGCCGGGTTCCTTGAACCTGTCGACACCGGAACATCGCCAGTGTCTGCTTGAGCACGTTGCATCGGTATTGGAAAACAACAACGGTTGCCATCCACGCATGGGTTCCAAGGTGTGGAACGGTGAGTTCGCCAAGTGGGATTCCGCCACAGCTAATGGTACCACCAAGATCTACTTCCCCAGTCAGTTGGGTTCCGTCGAACTGGCTGCCCGTTATGCCCTGATGAAGGCAGAGGTGGTCGGCGATTCTGTAGTTGCCTATAACAACTGGATCGAGGAGTGGAACGAGTGGAATGGCAGTACCTCCAAGGTTTGCCATGCCAGCGAAAACATGACTATCGCCTTTACCGTCAAGAGCGATACCTCAGCGGTGGGCAAGTTTACTGTCAAGAAATACCGCCAATGTGGTACTGCAGCCGCTGAAGAGGGGCTGTATGTATTTGATGTGAACTTTACCAAGTAGTAATTTGCGTTTGAAAAAGCCCGCCCATGTTTGGGGCGGGCTTTTTTTTGTCTATGATTTTGCCTCCGCCGCAAGAGGCCGTTTATGGTATATTCACGGGCATTGTCAGCACACGGCACTAGGGCCGTAAGTGACTCCTGAGGAGGTATAGCAGGCATGATAAAGGACAAGGCGGAGTATCGTTTTTACCTGGAGGAGGATCGCAAGGCCTTGGGTATAAAACGCAAGCGACCGCGCCTCTATGGTGATGAAATCTGGAAGTTTCAACGCCTGTTGCGCCGCGCCGAATACCTGATCAGCAAGGGGGCGACACGAAATCCCTGGTATATCTGGACCCGACTGCGCATGCGTCGCCTGGCCTTCAAGCTAAACTTTGATTTTGCCCCCTTCAATTTCGGACCCGGTCTGCGCATCGCCCACCGCGGTCCGATCATCATACTCGACAAGGTGCGCATTGGCGCCTATTGCGAAATTCATTCGATGGTCAATATCGGTTCCACCAAGGGCACCGGGCGTGGTGCGGTGATCGGTGATCACTGCTATATCGGTCCCGGTGTCTGTATCATCGGTCCCGTGACCATTGCCGATCATGTAGTCATCGGCGCCGGATCAGTGGTGACCAAGGATATCCCGGAGCCCGGTTCCGTGGTGGGTGGCGTACCGGCCAAATTGATCAAGAAAATCCCCTATCCGCGTCAGGGGCCTGTGGGGGTCTGACTGGCCCCGCAGAGGCAGGTTGCGCCTATCAGTGACGCTGTTTCAGCCATTGACCAAAGTCATCGGCTGGCAGCGGATGGCTGATGTAATAGCCCTGGATTTGATCACAGCCCATGGCAGCAAGTGCCTCATGGGCCTCACCCAACTCCACACCTTCGGCAATGACCGTATAACCCAGGTTGTGTCCCAGTTCGATTATGGATTGAACGATAACCGGTCGGGTGTCCGCTCGATAGATATCCTGGATGAAGCTGCGGTCGATCTTTAGGACGTTGGCGGGCAGGCGATTGAGATAGGCCAGGGAACAATAGCCCGTGCCGAAGTCATCAATGGCGACGCGCACACCGAGGGCATTGACGGCGTGGATGGTACTGATGGCGCGTTCGCCCTGCGACATGAGTACGTTTTCCGTGACCTCGATCTCCAGCAGTTTTGCAGACAAGTTGTGCAGTTTCAGATGTTTCTCGATCATGGCGACGAAGTCTCCATCCTGCAGGCAGATAGATGAAACGTTGACCGCTACCGGTATTTCCAAACCTTGTTGTTGCCACTGGCGCACTTGGGCCAGTGCTGCCTGTACCACCCATTCGGTGATCGGGATGATCAAACCATTTTGCTCGGCCATCGGTATAAAACGATCGGGCAAAATGGCGCCGCGCTTTTTATGATTCCAACGTATCAAGGCCTCGACACCGGTCAATGCGCCGTTGGTGATATTCAGTTTGGGTTGAAAATGGAGTTCGAATTCATTGTTTTCCAGGGCTCCGCGCAGGGCCATGGATAGCTCCATTTGCGATTGCGCCTTGCGGTCCACGCTGGGGTTGTAGGTGTGATAGCCCAGATTGTTGCGTTTGGCGTAGTACATGGCCATGTCGGCACGACTGACCAGGGTATCGACATCTTCACCATGTTGTGGATAGACGGCGATGCCAATGGAGGCGCCGACGTGTAACCGGTGCTCGTGATGGATGAAGGGTTGTTGGAAGCAGGCGAGTATCTTGCGCACCACGCGCACAGCGACCTCTTTGTCCTGTTGACGGTGAACTAACATCAGACCGAATTCGTCGCCACCCAGGCGTGCCAGATTATCGGTCTTGCGCAGGGTAATGCTCAGGCGTTCAGCAACCTGGCGCAGAATGATGTCGCCTACGGGGTGGCCCAAGGTATCGTTGATGTTCTTGAAGTGGTTCAGGTCGAGTAGCATGACGGCCACCTCCTGACGTGCATCTCGTTGCGCCTGGTTGATTGCCTGCTGCAGGCGGTCATTCCAAACGGAGCGATTGGCCAATTGAGTCAGTGTATCGGTGGTGGCCAGATAGTGCAGACGTTCGGTGGCTGCTTTGCTCGCACTGGTGTCTTCCATAAAGCCGTCGATGCGTTCCACCTCGCCATCGGCGTTGACAAAGGGCTGGAACATTCGCCGAAACCAGCGCAGCTCGCCTCCAGGATTTTGTACACGGGTCTCTAGCGTGACCGGGAAACCGGCCAGCGCCTTCTGCCAGCCATGAAGTACCATTTCCTGGTCCTCGGCAATGGTCCAGCCCAGGCAGGGAATGGGCAGGGTAGCCTCCTGCAGACAGATGTCTTGAGCGGAGGGGCTGATATAGAGCAACTGATTTTTTTTTACATCCACCGACCAGAGGATCTGTGGCAGGTTTTTCAGCAGCGACGCGACCTGCTCCTGCAGCATGCGCACCTTCTCCTGTTCGTTACGGATGGCGTCAGTGGCGGCATGCCAGTAACCCTCATTCATCAATCCCATATCCCGAAACACCAGCTTGGTGATGAGGTTGCGCAACTGGCCGCGTTGCTCATCTTCGATTTCCAATTGGGCAACGCTGTTCTGCAAAAAATCCAGATAGAGCCGGTAGGCGCCCATGATCCACACCGGTTTGATGCCTTGGGCATAGTGTTGTTGGCCGATATGGTCCAGTTGGCTGGCGGAGGATTCGTCTATAACGCCTTTGAGCAGTTCCAACAGGTGTCTGGTTTGATGATGTTCCAGTTGTTGAAGGTCGCCACCCTGGTCGCGGTAGCGGTTGAGGATGTCTGTCGTCGCCGGGTAGCTGAACAGATAACGATAAAAATGCTGGCCGAAGTCGCCGGCGTGGTGGCTGAGCTGGTCGCTGAATCGTTGCAGCAGGTCAAGTTCTTGGTCAGAAATATGTAAAAACTGGTTGAACTGGTCGCCCAATGTTCCCCGCATGCCTATCCCCCGAAGTCATGCCGGCACGAGTACAACTGACAATATCTGGCCGGATATTTTTAATATTTTTTTACAATCGCACGATTTGACCATACTCACGGTGCTTTAGCAATGATAAACCTGTGGTAATTGCCTCGCCGATCCAGCCGCGGGGAAGTACTGGTCACGAATGACTTCACTTTCATGGTTTTGTCATAAAACAGGGGCAAACTGCCGCGCTTATGTCAAATAGATGACAGGTGAAAAAAATGACAATGCCCTTAATCTCCAGAATGCGCCTAGCGACTTTATGCGGGTTGGTACTCAGCACACCTATATATAGTCACGCCGGTGAACTGATCCGGCTGCACGGCTCCAATACCATCGGTGCCCAACTGGCGCCGGCCATGGCGCAGCAGTTTCTTCGCCAGGCATACCAGGCACGGGAAGTGGCTCAACAGGAAACGGCCGAAGCTCAAAACGAAACCCGGATCATGGGTAAAGGGGAAGGGAAGACACCGTTAAGTTTTGATATTCAGGCACATGGTTCCGGCACTGCCTTTGCCGATTTGCTCACTGGTCAAGCCGATATCGGTATGGCCTCGCGTGTCATCAAACAGAGTGAGAGAGAGGCGCTGAACGAACAGGGTGATTTCGTCAGTATGGCCGGAGAGTATGTCATCGGCCTCGACGGCATTGCCGTCATTGTCCATAAACGCAATCCCCTGCGCAGCCTCAAGGTCGAGCAGATTCGGGATATATTCAGTGGCCAAATTCACCACTGGGGTGAACTGGGGATTTCACTGGGGCCGATCAAGGTCTACGCCCGGGATGACAAGTCGGGCACTTATGACACCTTCAAACACCTGGTACTGGACAAGCAGCACCCGTTGTCCCCACGGGCGCAGCGCTATGAATCCAATACCCGGCTTTCTGACGACGTGGCTGCGGATCCCGATGCCATAGGCTTTGTCGGCCTGCCCTATATCCGCAGTGCCAAGGCCTTGTCTGTGGCGCGTGGCAGCGGCGCCGCTCTCTACCCATCCAAATTCAATGTCGCTACCGAGGACTATCCATTGTCGCGGCGCCTGTTTTTCTACATCGCCCCCAACAACGCTAACCATCTGCAACGGTCCTTTGTCAATTATGCCGTCTCCTTCGAAGGTCAAAAGGTAGTGGAGCACAGTGGTTTTGTCTCACTGAATATTTACAGTGAAGCCCCGAACCTGAACGCGCAGCAGTTGTTGGATGAAGAATTTACGCGCCTTACCTACGGCGCTGAGCGCCTGTCAGTCAATTTCCGTTTCGACCAGGAGAGCAATGAACTGGATAATCGCGCCTTGCGTGATGTTGAACGTCTTGCTGGATATTTAAAACGCAACAAGGCAGTACTGGAAAAGGTGATGTTGTTCGGTTTCTCCGAAGACACAGCGGTGCCGATCTTCAATATTGCCCTGTCGGAGTATCGCGCCGAGGCAGTGCAGCGCGCCTTGTATAAACAAGGGGTGGATGTGCATCATCTGCGTGGATTCGGATCGGAACAGTTACTGGATGAACGCTCCAGCCGTGAGCGTAATCGGCGTGTGGAAGTGTGGATAAAACGGCGCGACTCCTCGGCGGCGATCAGTTCGCGCTAATGCAACCATTGGTGGGTGCTGCCTGCCCTGGTATATAGAAGACCACACAAGGCGGCCCAATGGTCGACCGTTGTCGTAATTTACCATTGGGTAGTAATGGGAAAGGTGATTCGGCTTAATTAAGTCGCTGGTTATCCGATAAATAGGTATTCGGGTCGATGTGATTTTACAATTAGCTTATGAATATGAATGTTTTAAAAAATATCTCGATCGGCAAGCGGCTGATAGTCGGTTTCGCCTTGGTAATGATTCTTATGCTGGGTATCGTCTTGCCGGCGGTGATCTCCAATATCAATTCCGTGGTCAAGAAGGCTGAAGAGCGTGAGCTCAAGAGTCTATTCGAAAGTGCCAATGCTGAGATCGAATCAGAAGGACGGTTGGGCGAGGCCTTAAGTTCCCTGGTCGCCACCTTACAGGCCCCGCCCAGACTCATGGCTGAAGGTGACCGCGACACACTGGCGCTGGATATGGTGCCGGTATTCAAAAAAATGAATGAGGCCTATGCAGTCAAACAGTTTCAATTTCACACCCCGCCGGCCACTTCCTTCTTGCGTGCCCATAAAGCCGAAAAATTCGGCGATGACCTGTCCAGTTTCCGGGCCACTGTTGTAGAGACGAACAACAGTAAAAAAACGGTACGCGGTCTGGAAAAAGGCGTGGCGGGTCTGGGCATCCGCGGTATAGCGCCAATGTTTTACCAGGGACAACACATCGGCTCAGTCGAGTTTGGTATGTCTTTCGGGCAGAGATTTTTTGATCAGTTTAAAAGCAAGTACGGAGCGGAGATTTCTCTTTATTTGCATAACGATGGTGGTTACAAGGCGTTTGGTACAACGTTGCAGGGTGAGCCCTTGTTAAGTCAGAGGGAAATGGATGCGGCCATGTCCGGCGAGGTGGTGGTGGGACAACACCGCTATGGTCAAACACCTTATGCCGTACTGGCCAAGCGGGTCCTCGACTTTTCCGGTAATGCGGTGGGTGTATTGGAGATCGCCATGGATCGCAGCCACTATGTCACCGCCATCGCCACAGCACGCAATACCACTCTCACTATAGGCATTGTGGCGTTAATCCTTGGTATGGCGGTGGCCGGTTTGATCGCCGTAAGCATCAGTCGACCGATAAGGGCGGCCGTGGATGCCATGGATGACATCGCCGCCGGACAAGGCGATTTGACTAAACGTCTGCAACAAAACGGTAAAGATGAAGTGGCGATGTTGTCCACTGCATTCAACCGGTTTGCGGAGAAGGTATGCACTATAGTCAGACAAGTGGCGCAGGTAACCGGTGATTTGAACAAGGAGTTCAATGACCTTTCGGGTATTACCAACCGGACCAACAACGGTGCCCAGCAGCAACTGAATGAGACAGACCAGGTAGCGACAGCGAGGAACCAAATGACCGCCACGGTTCAGGAAGTGGCGCGCCATGCCACCGACGCCTCACGTGCGGCAATGCAGGCTGATGATGAGGCAAAGAGCGGCAGGGAGGTTGTCAACAAAACCATCGATTCCATAGATGCCTTGGTCAGGGAAGTTGAAAAGGCCGCTACAGTGAATGAAAAGCTGGACAAGGATAGTGAAAAGATAGGTGCAGTATTGGATGTGATTCGCGGGATTGCGGAGCAGACCAATCTGCTGGCCCTGAATGCCGCCATCGAGGCCGCTCGTGCCGGCGATCAAGGACGAGGATTCGCCGTGGTTGCCGATGAGGTGCGTACCCTGGCCAGCCGTACTCAGGAATCCACGCAGGATATTCAACAAATGATTGAACGCCTGCAAAGCGGCGCCAGAGAGGCGGTGAAGGCTATGGTGGAAAGCCGCGGGCAGACCGAACGTAGTGTCAGTCAGGCGGCGGAGGCGCAGGCCTCGTTGGCGCGTATCACCGATGCCGTTACCACGATCTCCGATATGAATATACAAATTGCCAGTGCAGCCGAAGAACAGACTTCCGTGGCGGAGGAGATCAACAAGAATGTATTGACCATTCGCGATATCGTTGAGCATACCGCTGAGGGGGCGCACCAATCGACTGCGGCCTGCGAACGTATGTCCGCTCTGGCAGGTGATCTGCAAAAACTGGTGTCACGCTTCAAGACGTGACGGCGTGTGCAGTGTTGTCTGAGTGCACAACGCTACGCGCGGTCGCCCTTTCTCCTACTTTTAAATCAACGTGGGCGCGTTGGTGGCCGCTCGCCGACCTTGACTTTGGCTTGAAAGGCTTTGCCGGCTCGGATGGCATTAATCTCAATGGTTGCCCCCGGTTTGTTCTGCGCGATCATATCGATGGCCTTGCGGCTGTTGTTGACCGGCTGGCCATCGATGTGAGTGATCACATCACCCGGACGCAGCCCGGCCTTGGCTGCCGGACCCACGCGCAAGACCGCGGCGATGATCACCCCCTGGGTGTTTTTCAGACCGAAGGATTCAGCCAGGGCGGGGGTGATGTCCTGGGTTTCGATGCCCAGATAGCCGCGCGCCACATGGCCGTTTTCAATGATCTCGGCCATGATCTCTTTGGCCAGGGTAACCGGTATGGCAAAGCCGATGCCCTGCGAGCCGCCGGAGCGGGAGTAGATGGCCGTATTGATGCCGATCAGGTGACCAAAGGCATTGATCAGGGCACCACCGGAATTGCCGGGATTGATGGCAGCGTCGGTCTGGATGAAGTTTTCAAAGGTGTTGATGCCCAGCTGATTGCGCCCGGTTGCACTGACAATCCCGGAGGTGACGGTCTGACCAACGCCGAAGGGGTTACCAATAGCCAGTACCACGTCGCCCACACGGATCTTGTCCGAATCGCCGAATTGAATCACCGGCAGGTCTTCCAGCTCAATCTTCAGGACCGCCAAGTCGGTTTCCGGATCGCTGCCGACCACGCGCGCCTCGGCGCCGCGCCCGTCCTGCAAGGCGACCAGAATCTCATCAGCACCCTCGATGACGTGGTTGTTGGTCAGGACATAACCTTGTTTACTGACCAATACACCTGAGCCCAGGCTATTTTGTTCGCGCCGACGCACCGTGCCCTGGTCACCAAAGAAATAGCGGAAGAAGGGATCGTTGAACAGAGGATTGGTGCGTTGTTCGATGATCTTAGTGGTGTAGATATTCACTACCGCCGGCGAGGCCTGTTCCACGGCCGGTGCGTAGGAGATGGGGCCGGATAGGTTCGTGGCAGGCGCGGCCACTGCCGGTTCGCCTTGTTGAATCTCGACAATTTCGCGCTTGGGTTGCAGCAGGTCAGGCTTGAAATAGATAATGAGAAAGGCGGCCGCCAGACCGATGACGACTGATTTGAAGACGAAACTGACGATTTTTCCCTGGGACATGGCCTGCCTCTGCAACTATTAAACAAGGGTGACAAACATGCCGACTATAACTGAACTGGTGGCCTATTGCGACGGAGTGCTCGCCGCCGGTGAGTACAATGACTACTGTCCCAACGGTTTACAGGTGGCCGGGCGTCAACAAGTAAAACGCGTCGTCGGTGGAGTCACCGCCTGCCAGGCGCTGGTGGATGCGGCCATCGAGCTCGGCGCCGATGCCTTACTGGTGCATCATGGCTACTTCTGGAAGGGCGAGGATGCGCGCATCGTTGGTATGAAGCAGGCGCGACTGAAAAAACTCCTGCAACACGATATCAATCTGATCGCCTACCACCTGCCCCTGGATGCCCACCCCCAATACGGTAACAACGCGGGTCTGGCAGCGGCGCTCGGTCTGGAAACCAGTGGAGTAATGTCTGCGGCTACCCCTTGGGTGTTCCACGGTCACCTGATGCAAGCCATGAGCGGCGCCGATCTGGCCCTGCGAATTGGCCAAGCCTTGAACAGAACACCGCTGCATATCGATGGCGGTGGCCATAAAATTCAAACCGTAGGCTGGTGTAGCGGTGGTGCTCAGGGGCATATCGAACAGGCAGCTGCTCTGGGGCTGGATGCCTATATCAGTGGTGAGATCAGCGAGCAGACGGTGCACACGGCGCGTGAACTGGGTATTCACTATTTTGCCGCCGGTCACCACGCCACCGAGCGTTTTGGCGTGCAACGGCTGGGGGCTCATTTACGGGAGAAATTTGCTCTGGATTTCCAATTTGTCGATATTGACAATCCGGTCTAAGGATAAAAAAAACGGGCCTTGATGGCCCGTTTTTTTCAAGTAAGCGTTTACTCTTTCACCGCTTCCACTTCAAACATCAGCTTCATTTCGTCGCCGATGGCTGGCAGGCCGTATTTGCTGCCGAAGTCGGAACGCTTGATGGTGGTGCTGGCGTCAAAACCGCAGACCATCTTCTTGTTGAAGGGGTGTGCACCGCAATGGACGCGGCTGACATTCAGGGTGACGTCTTTGGTGACGCCCATCATGGTCAGTTTGCCGTCAACAGTGCCCTTGCCGCCCTTCAGGCTGGCCTTGGTGGATTTGAAGGTGATCTCGGGAAATTCCTTGGTGTTGAGGAAGTCGGCGGAACGTAAATGTTCATCGCGCTTGGCCCAGCCGGTGCTGATGGAGTTGGCGTCGATGGTAATCTCCACCTCGCCGGTACCGGCGTCCTGATCGTAGCTCATGGAGCCTTTGTTGTTGTCGAAGCGGCCGTGCATGGTGGAATAGCCCAGGTGATCGATCTCGAAGTGGGGATAGGTGTGCGACGGATCGATGGCATATTTATCTGCTGCCAGGGCTACGTTGGTGCCAAAAAGCATGGCCAGAGTGATCAACGGTAAACGCATGGAGTTCTCCTTAGTTGTGAGTTGTTAATAAATGGGGCCGCCGGCGTTGTACCAGGTCAGAAACACGGCTGCGCCGGCGGGGATTGAAATCAATATCAGAAAACGCAAGGTTTGAGTGCTGCCCTTGCCAGGATGTATACGGTTGGCGCTGAGTGGGATAAGCGCCAGGGCGATCAATACAAACCAGGGTAGCGAGGCGTAAAATACCGCGCCCAGGGCCAGCAGGACTGACAGCACGGCGCCAGGCAAGATTAGAGCCTGCTGCGCCTGCAGTTGTTGTTTGAAGATGATCAGTGCCAGACCGGCCAGGGCACCGGCACCCACGGCCATGCCCCATTGGCCGAGCAAGGCGGTCGCACCCAACAGGGCACAGATCCCGGTGGCCAGGCCCAATATGCTCAGGCTGCCATAAGCACGCACGGCGTTGCCTTTCATCTGTTGCAGGCTGCCGATAATGACAATGACATATAAAACGGCGCCGCTGGCGGCCAAACCTTGTGTTGCGATGCTCTCCCGCGACAAGGCCGGTGATATCATCCAAAGCATATAGAGAATAGGCAGGGCGAACAGGTAGAGTGGTAGCAGGCGTGCCGGTATTTTGATTTGTTCAATCACGGTAACCAGGGCCGGTAATAGAAGCCCCGCCAATAATATTTTGCGGCTGCTGGTCAACGGCGACAGGGAAAATCCCGTGGTCAGCAGGACGGCCGTTAAAAAGGCCAGGACCAGGGCCAAACCCATAAATCGCGGCAGGCTGCGCTGTAATAAAAGGTAGCCGAGCAGGGCAACGATAAAAGGGGCGATGCCCCCTTGTACGGCGGGATTGGTCAGCAGTGAATCCATGAGGTGTGATGGTTGTTATTGAATGTCGTACCAGTGTAGTCAAGCAAAGACTAAAAGCAATCGCCCGGCGGGATATTTTTCGACTACTATTTAGCCATTGACGCAAGTAAAAAGAGGAGTAATTCATGGTCAGACGTCCGGAAATTAAAAAGGATCCCCTGTATCTGTTGTTGCGTGAGGGTAAGGTCGAGGAGTTCAACCAGCGTAAGGCCAGGGGTGAGACCTTTGATTTGACCTATTGCGATTTCCGCGGATTGGATCTGCGCGGCATGGATACCACCCACGTCGATTTCGGCAATAGCTATTTTCGCCAGACCGATCTGCGCGGCCTGGACCTGAGCAGCTGCAACCTGGCCGGCGTCAGCCTGAACGGTGCCAAGATCTCCGGCACCCTGTTTCCTGACCAATACAGTGCCGACGAGATCGTTATGTCCCTGCAGCACGGCACCCGTCTGCGCCCCGGCGCCAACGGCTAATTGTGCTGTTTTTATTGGAGTTCACGGGGGAAATCCTTGTGAACGCCCATGCTTTTCACTAGAATAGCCGGTCCCTGAGATGCGGTACCCGGCATGGGGCTGGGTGGCGGCATCGAGCTGAATAATCAAGAGGTTAACACCATGAAACCGGAAATCCATCCAGCCTACGAAGAGGTTACCGTGAGCTGCAGCTGCGGCAACTCCTTCAAAACCCGTTCAACGGCTACCGGCAAGCCCATGAAACTGGAAATCTGCTCTGCCTGCCACCCGTTCTATACCGGTCAGCAGAAGATCGTCGATACCGCTGGTCGCGTGGATCGTTTCCGTCAGAAGTACGGTATCAAGAAATAAGGCAATGTCCTGGTGCACACCAGGCGTTGATACAGGGGCGTGCCGGCGGTACGCCCCTTTGTCGTTATTTATCCGCTTGTTTTTTTTGGTTTTTCTGTTGGCGGGCCTGGAGCCTGGGGCCGCCCAAGCAGCCTTGTGTGGCAGCGACCAAGTGGATGAAGAGACAGTGGTCAGCCGTGTCGTGGATGGCGATACGCTATGGTTGGACGGGGGGCTGGCCGGGGTGCGTAAGCTACGCCTGATCGGGCTCAATACCCCGGAAGTGGCCAAGGAGGGGCAGGCGGCCCAACCCTTCGGCGAACAGGCCAGTCAGGCCCTGAAAGAGATTCTGCCGGTAGGCACTCGCCTAGCAATACGCTATGACCGGGACAGACAGGACCGTCATAAACGCCTGTTGGCCCATGCCTTTTTAGCAAACGGTGACAGTGTGGCCGCACGCTTGATAGCCCGGGGGCTGGCGGTAGCCCTGGTGGTGCCGCCCAACCTATGGAATCGCGCCTGTTATCAGGAACAGGAGACTTTGGCGCGCCGCCGTGGGCTGGGGATCTGGTCTCTGTCAGACTATGCGACGCCATCTGTGGTGCACGGTGGCCAATCCCTGAAGGCGGGTTACCAATTATTGCGTGGCCGGATACAACAGGTACATATCGCCCGTCAGTGGTTGTGGATCAAATTGGCCGACGATGTCTATTTGCGGATTCAGCAAAAGGATTGGCCATACTTCGGTGATCATGGCCGACTGCTGGCCTGGCGCGGCAAGACCGTTGAGGTGCGTGGCTGGTTGATCAAAGGTAAGCGTGGTGATTGGTTGATGCAGTTGCGCCACAGTGATGCCCTGGTGGCTTTGGATTGAAAACCAACCCACGGGGTGAATAATAAATTGGTTCGGGCTATCAATACGCCGTCTGGCCCGGCCGATGATTGATATGGCGTAGTTACGTAAAATTTTATTTATCTCTATGACCCTGGTGGAACGAGTGCCATGACAAAACCCAGTAAAGAACAGTTCAAACAGGCCGCCCTGGATTACCACGCGCAGCAACCACCGGGCAAACTGGCCACCCAGCTTACCAAACCGTGTGAGACCCAGGCGCAGCTGAGTCTGGCCTATTCACCGGGTGTGGCCGAGCCAGTACGCGAAATTGCCAAGGACATCGATGCCGCTTATAAGTACACCGGCAAGGGTAATCTGGTGGCAGTGATTACCGACGGCACGGCGGTGTTGGGCCTGGGTAATGTGGGTGCCCTGGCGGGCAAACCGGTCATGGAGGGCAAAGGCGTTTTATTTAAAAAGTTCGCCGGCATCGATGTCTTCGATATCGAGGTCGACGCCGAGAGCCCGCAGGCCTTTATCGACACGGTCAAGCGCATCGCCCCGACCTTCGGCGGTATCAATCTGGAAGACGTGGCCGCACCCCATTGTTTTGAGATCGAACAGGCCCTGAGCGAGGCCCTGGATATTCCTGTCTTTCACGATGACCAGCATGGCACGGCGGTGATCATCTCTGCCGGCCTGGTCAATGCGCTGGAGATACAGCAGAAAAACCTGGCGGAGGTGAAGATCGTCTGCCTGGGCGCCGGCGCCGCCGGTATCGCCGCCATGCGTCTGTTGAGCTCCATGGGCGCGGACAAAAAGAATATGCGTCTGTTGGATCGGAAAGGTGTGATTCACTCCGGACGTAACGATTTGAATATATATAAAGAAGAGTTTGCCGTTACCACCGATGAGCGTACCCTGGCCGATGCCATGCAGGGGGCCGATGTGTTTATCGGTGTCTCCGGTCCCGATCTGGTGACGCCGGAGATGCTGGCCTCCATGAATGCAAATCCGGTGGTGTTCGCCCTGTCCAATCCCGATCCGGAGATCCACCCCGACGCGGCCCATCAGGTGCGCGATGATTTGATCATGGCCACCGGCCGCACCGACTTCCCCAACCAGGTCAACAATGTGTTGGGTTTTCCCTATATCTTCCGCGGCGCCTTGGATGTGCGCGCCAGGGGCATCAATCGCGAGATGCAAATCGCAGCGGTGAATGCGCTGGCGCAGCTGGCGCGCGAACCGGTGCCCGCCTCGGTGCTCAAGGCGCACAACCGCCAGTCCATGGCCTTTGGCCGCAATTACATTATTCCCAGTCCCTTTGATCCCCGCCTGATGGATGCGGTACCACCGGCAGTGGCGCGTGCCGCCATCGATAGTGGTGTGGCTCGCATTGCCTATCCCGCCCACTATCCGAAGTAGCGCGTTACGCTACAACGGTTGACGAGATTTCACTGTCACCGCGACGGCGTGTCGGGGTGACAGTAGCCTGTTTGATGCATATCCCTAATTTATCCCTCCGTTTACTGGTCTGCTTTTTGCGTGATTTGAATACTTTTACAGGTATTTAACTAAGGAAAGTCCAACTTCTGCCGTATACCTGTCGAGAGAGTCGTGGATTGCCATGACGATTCTATTTGTTTTCGTTGTTGGATCTCTTTTTTTCGGACTGTTTGTGGGCGGGTGATACGCGGTCGGCTATAAGGCCTGCCTGCCCCAGCTAACTATGGGAGGCGCACTGTGCCAGCGTCAAAAAACGATCAACAATATAATTTCGAGGTGGTCAGGTGGTTTTCCGTCGCAGCCGTTATCTACCTGGTGGTAGGTACACTGGTCGGGGTTTATATCGCTGCGGAACTGGCCTGGCCGGTTTTGAATTTTAATATTGCAGAGCTGACCTTTGGACGCCTGCGACCTTTACATACCAATGCTGTCATCTTTGCCTTTGGTGGCTGTGTGCTGATGGCCAGCGCCTTCTATAGTGTGCAGCGCACCTGTGGCGTGCGCCTGTGGAGCGACAAGCTCGCCTGGTTTACCTTCTGGGGTTGGAACCTGATCATCGTCAGCGCGGTAATCACCCTGCCACTGGGCCTGACCCAGGGCAAGGAATACGCCGAGCTGGAGTGGCCCATCGATATCTTTATCGCTGTGGTCTGGCTGGCCTATACCGGTAACTTCATCATGACCCTGGCCAATCGCAAGTCATCGCACATCTATGTCTCCAACTGGTTTTTCCTGGGCATGATGGTGATGGTGACCTATCTGCATGTGGTCAACAGCCTGGCGGTGCCCGTCAGTCTGTTCAAATCCTACTCGATCTTCTCCAGCGTGCAGGACGCCATGATCCAGTGGTGGTGGGGCCATAATGCCGTGGGTTTCTACCTGACGGCAGGTTTTCTCGGCATCATGTATTACTTTGTGCCCAAGCAGGCACAACGTCCGGTTTACTCTTATCGCCTGTCGGTATTGCATTTTTGGGCGCTGATGTTTGGTTACGTCTGGCTGGGCTCGCACCATCTGCAATACACCGCATTACCCGATTGGGCCGGTTCTCTGGGGGCAGCCATCTCCTTTGCCATGATCATTCCCTCGTGGGGCGGCGCGGTGAACGGCATGATGACCCTGAGCGGTGCCTGGGACAAATTGCGCGATGATTATGTCCTGCGTTTCATGATCATGGCCCTGGCCTTTTATGCCATGTCCACCTTCGAAGGGCCGGTCATGTCCCTGAAGACCATCAATGCCTTGTCGCATTATACCGATTGGACTATCGGTCACGTGCACTCCGGTGCCCTGGGCTGGGTCGGTATGGTCGGCGCCGGTGCGCTCTATCATCTGGTGACCAAACTGTGGGGACGTGAAATGCACTCGACACAACTGGTCAATCTGCACTTCTGGCTGGCGACCATCGGTATCGTCATCTACATCGTCGCCATGTGGATCTCCGGCATCATGCAGGGTTTGATGTGGCGCGACTACGACGAGTTCGGCACCTTGAGCTACACCTTTGCCGAATCGGTCGCCGCCATGCACCCCTATTACGTACTGCGCATGCTCGGCGGTTTGATCTATACCAGCGGCGCCGTTGTCATGTTGTACAACGTGATCATGACCATTCGCGCGCCACAGGCGGCCGGCGCCGGCACGCGTCGCACAGCCAAGGCGTAAGGGAGAATCACTATGGCAGACAAAATATATTCGACCAAGTTGCAGGACAAGATGGAGCGCAACGTCTGGGCATTGCTGTTGATGCTGATGTTGCTGCTCTCGGTGGGCGGTATCGTCGAGATTGTGCCGCTCTACTATCTCGATTCCACCATGGAGCATAACAGTCGGCCGGAGATCGTCTGGCAACGTAAAGCCGGTCAGACACTGGCCGACTGGAAACCGGGCGACGGTGTCAGACCTTACACCGGCCTGGAGCTGATGGGGCGCAACGTCTATATCCGTGAGGGCTGCTATCTGTGTCATTCACAGATGATTCGCCCCTTCCGTGACGAGAAGGAGCGCTACGGTCACTATTCACTGGCCTCGGAGAGTCTGTACGACCATCCGCACCAATGGGGTTCCAAGCGTACCGGTCCGGATCTGGCGCGCGTCGGTGGCAAATACTCCGACGAGTGGCACTTGAATCATATGAAAGACCCCCGTTCGGTGGTTCCCGAGTCCGTGATGCCTAACTATCCCTGGTTGCTCAAGAAAGGGCTGGATGGTGACAGCGTCAAGGCACACATGCAGGCCATGCGCGCCGTCGGCGTGCCCTATAGCGATGCCGATATACAGGCTGCAGCCGCCGCGGTGAAGGGCAAGACCGAGATGGATGCCATCATCGCCTATCTGCAGGTGTTGGGCACTATGGCGCGTCTCGACCACGGAGTGGACTACCGTGAATAGTCTGAGCGATTACTTTCATACCGATTGGAGCGCGATGACCCAGCACGACTGGGTCGGCCTGACCATCACCGTGGTGGTGTTCCTGTTCATGATTGCGCTCTATGTCTACGTCCTACACCCATCCAACCGGGAGAAGCTGGAGGCTTTGCGCAATATCCCGTTGGATGATGACCGTTAAGAGAACGGAGGAGAATTTATGGCAAAGAATAACGATCCCAACAAGGTTTCAGACACCGGTCACCTGTGGGATGACGATTTGCGCGAGCTGACCAATCAGCCGCCACGCTGGTGGATGTGGTCACTCTATGCCAGTGGTGTTTTTCTGGTGGTCTATTTCATCCTGTTTCCCTCTTTCCCGTTGGTCAGCTCCTATACCAAGGGGGTTCTGGGTTGGACACAGATGAAACGTTACGACAACAGTCTGCGCGAGATCGAATCGGTGCGTGCCCCTTTTGAAAATAAGCTTAAGGGAATGTCCGCAGCGGCAATCCTGGCCGATCGCGAACTGAGTGGCTACAGCGTGCGTTCCGCCAAGGTGCTGTTCGGTGATCGCTGCGCGCCCTGTCATGGCGTTGGTGGAGCCGGTAACCCCGGTTTTCCAATCCTGGCCGATGACGACTGGCTGTATGGTGGCACCATCGACAAGATCGAAGAGACCATCCGCGGCGGACGTCAGGGTGCAATGCCGGCCTTCGGCGGCATGTTGTCCGGTCAACAGTTGGATGACCTGACCCAGTATGTCATCGCCTCCAGTCGCGGTGAACGTCACGAGCCTGGGCGGGTGCTGTTTTTCGATATGGGCTGTGCCGGTTGTCATGGCAACGATGCCAAGGGCTTGGAGTTCCTGGGTGCGCCTAATCTCAAGGATGCCATTTTCCGCTTCGCTCCCATGAGTCATGCCAGCGTGCGTCGCACTATCGAACACGGTGTAAACGTTCCCGGTGACAAACAGTCCTGGCAGGCGGTGATGCCTTCCTTCGCCGGACAGTTAAGTGATGTCGAGATTAGAAAATTAGCAGTCTATGTTCACCGTTTGGGCGGTGGACGATAGGGCAAGGTCTGTCCGGTCGCCGTCACTGGCGGCGGTCGGACAATTAAAATAAAAGAGTTTTTTGTAGTTCAGAGGGTAGAAACGATGGATGCAGTAGTGGCAAGTTCAATCACGGCCGTGGCCGTTACCATAGGTATTATTCTTTTCCTGACCTTTCGCGTTACGCAATTGATGGATGGCGGCGGTTCTTCCGGTGCGCGCGGTTCCAGGCGTGTTGCCAAGGCGAAGGCCAATTCCAAGACCAGCAAAAGCAAACGTCCGGCGGCCAGTGCTACCGGTAGAGTTGCAGTGGCGCGAGTCAAGGGTAAGACCGGTGGTTCGAAAAAGAAGGGTGTTGCCAAGAGTAAAGTCAGGCCCAAGTCGAAAAAACTTTAGGATCTGACTTTCCCGCCGAATTAGTACCTTGGCGGGTGACTGACTGGCAATGGCTCGAGGGGGAGTCATTCTGGACAAGCAAGGCTTAGACGAGCTTTACAGCGAGACCGATTACTGGCAGGTCAACGTCGGTGAGCAAACCATCCATGCCAAACGCATGGCCGGTCGCTTTCGCAGGCTGAAATGGCTGGCAGCATCGGTGTGGTTGTTGTTTTTTCTCGGCCCCTATCTGCGTTGGCAGGGCCAGCAGGCCGTGTTGTTTGACATTCCAGCGCGCCAGTTTCACCTTTTTGGTATTACTTTACTACCGCAGGACATCTGGCTATTGACCATGGTGTTGCTGTTTTTTGCCTTGTTGCTGGCGGCGGTGACCACTGTGGCGGGACGGGTCTATTGCGGGTTTTTCTGTTTTCAAACGGTCTGGACCGATGTGTTCACCTGGATTGAGGAGCGCATCGAGGGGCCGCCACAGCGGCGTCAACGCCTGGATCAGGCACCTTGGGATAGCCGGAAGTTATTTCTCAAATCGGCTAAACATCTGGTTTACCTGTTGATCGGCCTGCTGACCGGCATCAGTTTCACCCTGTGGTTCGGCGATGCGCGTGAACTGTGGTCTGGTTTTGTCCATTTCGATGCGCCGCTGTTCGCCTGGGGCACGGTCGCCACATTTACATTTTTTACCTATCTGTTTGCCGGTCATATGCGCGAACAGGTCTGTTTCTGGCTTTGTCCCTACGCCCGTATCCAGGGGGCCATGGTGGATAGACACACCGTCCTGCCGACCTACGATTTTTCCCGTGGTGAACCGCGCGGCAAGCTAAAACAACAGCAGGCCGCTGGCCTGGGTGATTGTATCGACTGCGCCCAATGCGTAGCTGTGTGTCCCACCGGAGTCGATATCCGGCGTGGTCAACAAGAGGGGTGTATTACCTGTGCCCTGTGCATCGATGCCTGTGACGCCATCATGGATAAGGTCGGCCGCGCTCACGGCCTGATCCGCTATGCCTCGTTGGATGAGGTGGAAGGCGGCGCACCACGCCCATTGCTGCGTCGGCCCCGTGTGATGGTCTATCTTGGTATCGTCATTGCATCCGTATCGATACTGCTCTACGGTCTGGCCAGTCGCCAGACCCTGGAGTTGAAGGTGTTGCACGAGCGCCAGCCGCTGTTTGTCGTGCGCAGTGATGGCAGTGTGCAGAACCGTTATGAATTGAAAGTCGTCAACAAAGCGGAGTCTATGCTACGCGTGCGCGTGCGGGTCTCCGGGCATGCGGCGCTGACTACGGAACCGGTTTTGGATGAGTTGAGTTTACCGGCGGGCAAGGTGACGGCGCAAACACTGTTCGTGCGTGTGCCGGCGCGTGATCTGTCGGTCGAACGAATGCCGCTATTTATTCGTATAGAAGATTTGCATAGCGCAACCGTTGTTGAATATGAAAGTATGTTTTTTGCGCCGGTGCGCAGCGAGTAACCAGAGACAATGCAGGTGACAGACCATGGCGATATCCAATACCTTGTTAAATATTAAACGACGCTATTCCCAATCCAATCCGCAAGCGACGCGCAATCCCTGGTTTCTTGCCTGGGTGGCTTTGGTGGTGCTGGTATTGACGGTCAATCTGATATTTTACCTGTTTGCCCTGAGTAGTGATCCCGGGCTGGTCGAAGAGGATTACTACGAACAGGGGCGGGCGTATGAGCGAACTGCCAAGAGTCGCCAGGAGCGCCAGGCGTCTTTGCGCTGGCAGACGCGCCTGAACATTGCCGACGTGGCCCGTGTCGGAGAGCCTTTCAGTGTGATGTTTTATGTTGATGATGCCAAGGGCTTGCCATTGAGCGATGCGCAGGTTCAGTTGCATGCCTATCGTCCTTCCGATGCTGATGCCGATCAATATTTGACTCTGGAGCCTATAGCCGCCGGTGCCTATCAGGGGCAGCTTTCCCTTACGCTGGTTGGTGTGTGGGAGTTGCGCATCGCAGTTCACTATGGTGATGATCGATACGAATTAGTCAGGCGTATCCGGGTGGCCGGTCAATGACCGCTGCTGGTCGCGCTCTGAACAATTCTTTGGATCGCAATACGTCGAAATCTGCTACTGCGATACAGGGTTGCTATCACTGTGGGACGCAGATTCCGCAGGGTGAACTGTGGTCAACGCATATCGATAACGAACAACGATTTTTCTGTTGTCCAGCCTGTCAGACAGTCTGCGAGAGTATTCACGCCATGGGGCTTGCCGGTTTCTACGGGCGCGTCAACCGACTGGAATCCCAATCACCGCCACCGGCCTCCACAGAGGAGACGATGTGGTATGACCTGGATGAGGTGCAGGCGGAGTTTGTACCGTCCCTGGATAGTGAACGTGAAATCAATCTGTTGGTGGAGGGCATGCATTGCGCTGCTTGCGTCTGGTTGATCGAGCGCGCCCTGGGTGAATTGCAGGGAGTTGAACAGGTGCGAGTCAATCTCACCGGACGTCGTGTATTTGTGCGCTGGGATAACGATCAAATCCACCTGTCACGTATCTTTACCCGCCTGAATGAAGTTGGCTATAACGCAGTACCCTACGATCCCCGTCAGGCCGATCAGCAGTTGCACAAACAAAATCGCTCACTGCTGTTTCGTATGGCCTTTGCCGGATTCGCGATGATGAATCTGCTATGGATCTCTGTGGCCTTGTACAGCGGTGCCGATCAAAGCGAATTTCGACGGCTGTTTCATTGGGTCGGCTTGTTGTTGGCGACGCCAACCCTGCTCTATTCCGGTTTCCCCTTTTTACATGGCGCCTGGCTGGGGCTGCGTCAGCGCTATCTAACGATGGATTTGCCCATTGCCATTGGTGCCCTGGTCTCGTTCGGATATTCACTGTATGTGACTCTGAGTGATAGTGCGGTGGGCGAAGTCTATTACGATACCGTGGTCAATTTTCTGTTTGTGATATTGGTCGGGCGCTATCTGGAATCGATTTCACGACGCAAGGCTGTGGCCTCTACTGAGAGACTGATAGATCTGCAACCGCGTGCCGCCAGCGTATTAAGTAAAGAGGGCGAAAAGGTGTTGCCTATTCGCGCTGTCCAGGTAGGTGACACAGTTCTGGTCAAGCCTGGAGAACGCTTTCCTGTCGATGGTGAGGTTGTCGCCGGTAACAGCAGTGTCGACGAGTCATTGTTGACCGGTGAATCCAAACCGGTAGTCAAGTCACCCGGTAATAGCGTGTCGGCAGGTACGATCAATCTTGATAATCCGATTCAGGTACAGGTACAGAAGACACTATCCCGTTCCGCGTTGGGGCGTATCATTCATTTGGTGGAGCAGGCCCGTTCCTGTAAGTCGGCCAGCCAGCGTTTAGCTGATCGCGTTGTTCCATGGTTTATCGCCGCGACCTTACTGTTGGCAGGATTGACTTTTCTGATCTGGCTGGGACACGGCGTCGAGACCGCAATCAGCGCCGCAACCGCTGTACTTATTATTACCTGTCCCTGTGCCTTTGGACTGGCGACGCCCATGTCAATAGCCGCCGCTGCCGGTGTCGGTGCGCGCAATGGCATCCTCATCAAGGATGGCGAGGCATTGGAGACACTGTCACAAGTGGACCATCTGCTATTCGATAAGACTGGGACGCTGACCTATGCCGAAATCGATGTCTCGGCTTTGTATTGTGCAGCCGGAGTGGAAAGCACGGATTTGCTGGCATCGGCAGCCGGAGTGGAGAGTCAGTCGGAACACCCGATAGCGCGTGCGATTGTGGACTATGCACGCCGTCATCAGGTGGCGCCTCGACAAACCAAAGATATCAGTGTGTGCGCCGGCAAAGGTATCATCGGTGTGATCGATGGAAAAACATATCGCGCCGGCAAACTCTCCTGGTTACAGTCACAAGGGGTAATCACGGATAGTCTGTTTCCGCAACTGGACGACTGGCAAGAGCGCGGTCACGGTGTGGTGCATGTCGCCCGCGAAACAAAGTGGTTGGGCGCCTTGATCTTGAGCGTGCATCCACGTGCCGGTGCGCTGGAGACGGTAGACTGGCTACGAAAACAAGGAATGCCCATGACCCTGATCAGCGGCGATCAAACACCGGTGGTGGCAGCCCTGGCGCAGAACCTGGGTGGTATGGACTTCAAGGCAGAGGTTTTGCCGGCGGAAAAGCAGATGCAGGTGCAGATACTACAAGAACAGGGCAAACGTGTGGCCATGCTGGGCGACGGTGTAAACGACGCACCCGCGTTGTCGCAAGCGGATGTGGCCATCACACTGGGCTCGGGTGCCCACGTTTCCGCCGACTGCGCGCAGATTATTTTAATGCGCGAGGATTTGCAGTCTTTGCAGCAGGCGTTTATCCTGGCGCGTCGTACGCTGGCGACCATACGCCAGAATATCGGTATATCCGTCGTCTACAACGTGGTGATGATCCCCATGGCCATGGCAGGTTTGGTTTCACCTTTATTAGCTGCGCTGGCCATGCCGGTGAGTTCGCTGCTGGTTATCGGTAACGCCGCCCGGCTGCAAGGGCTTTTTCGGCGAGGTGGCAACGTATGAGTGTAATCTATGGCTTGATACCGGCAATGATACTTTTGGGGCTGATAATGCTGGGCATTCTTTTCTGGGCGGTGCGCAGTGGTCAATATGAAGATATGGAAGGGGATGCCGAACGCATTCTTATGGACGATGATGACCCGCTACTGCCGGAGCCACCGCGCAAGCAACCTCATTGATTTCCTAACGGTGCTGTCAATTGATCAAAAACGGCTGGTGAAACCAGTTGCATTAAGGTGTTACCCTGTTGATTGACGGTAATGTCCAAACCGCGTTGCGGATAGAGCCAATGCTGTATTTGATCCGTTTCATGAATAATCTGACTTGGCTTGCCAAAGCGTTTTTCCAGCAGCGATTCGTCCAGCCTCATTGCCGGAATATAGGTCAGTGATTCGATAAATGTGTTGCCCAACTGCTCTGTGTCTGCTTTAGTCAAGCTGACTTTCTCCTTGTGGTCACTCAGTGCGGTACGTCGCGCCCCACGTGCATAAAGCGCCTGTTTGTGCTCCTCGCTCAAAGCCAGTACAAGAAAGATTTTTCCACGCCACGCGCCCAAGCGTGGTTGTTCGAAATAGGCCTCAACGCGCAGGGTGTTGTCGCGATCGCGAAACAGACTCAGAGACGGTATGTCGCGTAGGCCGGCTATCGCTGTGTTCAGGGAGTCCTTGCCTATTTCAAGATTGAATAGAATTGGATTGCCATGATCCGACAGATGGGTCTGCCACGGGGGTGGCAGGGGGGCTCCGGTTTGTCGGTGGAAAATTGCTAACAAGAGTAGGGCTGACACTATGAGTGATAGTGTGAAGCCAAGGTATTTGTTCATGCGCATAGTTTGCTAGGGCGATTGGTTGTGCCTGTATTGATCTATTGAAAGTTTAGCATGCAATGCTGAATCTACAGGGTAGGATTCTCTATGTGGATAGTCTGCCTAGGGGGCATGTGTGTTTTGGTGTTGAAAGTGAATAACGGTATGCATGGTCCACGACAGCGCTCGTCGTGGACCGATTATGGCCGGATTGCTAGCTAGTAGATATAGAAAGCGCCTGAGTTTGATTTTGGTGGTGGATCTGCCGGCGCCGATGGTTTTTTTACAGTAATACCACTTTGTCCGCGATCATTCATGGGATCGCCAACGATCAGGGATCTACCATCGCCGCTAAGCGCAGTGGCGAACCCGAATGCCTCCGACGGATCGAAATAGGGAGGAAAGACCAGCGCGCGGTATTGCCACTGTCCATTGTTAAACTGCTCGACAGGTAGCCGAGGGCCATTACCAAAGCCTCGTTCATAAACAAGCACTGCGCCATCGGGTCCACCCAGTGGAGGGTATACAGGCGGAAATACGCCTCCGTTAGGGTCAAAGGGACCAGAGATCTGCACGCCGATGGCGATCTTCATGCCAGTGGGGTCAAGTGAAAAGCTTACGGTCTGAGGATCGAACGGCGGAGTTTGTAAAGAAAACTCTAATTGCGAGTTGGTGCCAGGGTTGAAAAATGGAACAGACAAAAGATGGGCACCATCACGAGAACCAACCAACAAACTGGTCCCATCAAAATTGGTAGCCAAGCTCTTGCCAAAATCTTGAGGTGCAGGTATTGGCAGCGCGCGTCCTTCTATTAATCCTATTTCACTCCAGGATGCTGGCCTTTCATGTATATGCACGCGGTCTCTAACTATCGAAGAGACAAATAGTCGATCTCCAGAAGGGGTGATAGCAACAGCAGAGCCAAATTCAGGGCCTATTCCATTTATTGTTGGTCCGGGAACGTTGCCAAAACCATCACGGATCAATACACGATCCCGACTTGGATCACCGATCACCAGGATACCGTTATCGCTCAATGCCAATGAATCGCCGTAAGTGGGGGAAGCAGCAACTCTAAGTGCAATTCTGTTGCCGTTGCGGGTATCGAATACCTCCACATCGCCGCTGGCATTGTCGCGGATGGCGATCTCGTTACCCGACAGGTTAAGCGCCATGGGGCTGCGGCTATCTCCGGATAAAACCTGAAGTAGATTCCACTGCCCGCTTATGCCTCTCTCGTAAATATGCACGCCCCGGTCGCTGCTTGCTGCGACAATACGGCCGTCAAAATTGGTGCGTACTTGATAACCCAGATTGGCTCCGGTGAGCGGAGAGGGCATTTTGCCAAAGGCGATAGTGCCCAGGAGTTCCTGCTGTGGGTAATAGGGGTCAGAGCGTACACAGTTAGTGCCCTGGCAGCTCTCTACAACGTAATAGGCGGACGGCCAATCCATGATCAGACTATTGACTTCTGTATCATGCAAAAAGGTGGTGCCGCCTAGGCCGGCCAACAGAAGCTCTCCAGTCATGAATCCTTGGTGTTCATAAACCTTGAAGCTGTCCACTACGTCCTCTTCGCTCCAGGTCAGGTGAATCTGTTTGATGTCATAGGTGGCACTGACTACCGGTGGGTCCAGGACATTTAGCACATTGATGCTGATGGCCTGCGTGACCTGATGCAACCCATCGTCCGCTCGCAGAGTAATGTCATAACTATTATTCGTGCCCAGGTCTACCGGTTGTTCAAAGTTCGGTTGAAAATTGAAGCGCAGGGTTTGACCGACTACGCTGAATTGGGCGGCATCGCCTGTGTTGACAATAGTCACTGTGACCGGGTCGAAATCCGGGTCGCTGGTAAGACCGGAGGCAACCAGTACGGTATTTTCGTTTATGGTTACCATTGGAGGCAGTGTAAACTTCGGGGGCAGATCGTTGATGTTTTTTACATCGACTGACAGTACATAATCGCTGTTGAAAATGGAGTCGTTTACCCGAACCGGTACCTTATAAAGATTGCCGCCACTGCTGCTGGTCGGAGCCTCGAAGTCCGGTGCCTGGATAAAGCTGAGCACACCTCCGTTGCTAAGATTGAAACGGGCGCTGTCCTGGCCGGACAGCAGGCTGAAGCTGACACTGTCACCGTCAACGTCGCTACCGACGAGGGTGGCGACTGCCGTGCTGTTCTCGTTGACGGTGAAGTTTCCGCTGCCTGACAGTTGTGGTGGATTGTCATTGACGTTGGTCACTGTCACCGCCAGTGTTTGTTGGCTGGTGAAGGTGGCATCGCTTGCCTGTAGGGTTATGCTATAGGTGTTACCGCCTGTGCCTGCCGGGGTTTCGAAGTCCGGGGCATTGACAAATCGCAGGTTGCCACCGCTCTCCAGTCGAAACAGACCGGAGTTGCCCCCAGGTAATATGGACACTGTGACCGTGTCCCGATCGGCATCCGTGGTGGTGATGGTACCGACCTGAGTGGTGTTTTCATTCAATTGAAATTGGGCCACTGAGGTGAAGTGGGGGGCGTTGTCATTGATATTGGTTACCGCGATATCCAGAGTCTCTACGCTAGTAAACACGCCGTCATATAGCTCAATTTCCACTTGGTAGTGGTTGTCCTTGTTGGCGTCTGTTGGGGCCTCGTAGTCCGGGGTTGCATTAAAACTCAGATTATTATTGGCATCAATGGAGAACAGGGCTTCATCTCCGCCTTGGGCAAGGCGGAAACCAACATTGTCACCGTCTGGGTCTGTGCCGCTGAGTTGGAACAGGCCCTTGCTGTTTTCCGCATTGCTGAAAATGACCTGTCCGGTATAGATGGGTGGCAGGTCGTTGATGTTGGTGACGGTGACTTGTAATTGGCCATCGGCGCTGAGCAGGCCGTCGCTAACCCTGACCGTTATGTCGTATACATTGTTGGTGTTTGAGTCGGTCGGGATTTCATAATTGGGTGCGGTTTTAAAGGTGACCGCGCCATTAGCCGCGACATTGAACAAGGCCTGGTCCGGGCCGCCGGCCAAGGAAAAGGTCAGGGAATTTTTGTCTTCGTCGCTGGCGGTAAGGGTGGCAGCTGCCAGCCCATTCTCCGCCATGCTGCTCTGGGTAACCGCAGCGATGACCGGCGCATCGTTAACGTTAGTCACAGTGACCTGTACACTGACCTCTACGTTGTGCAGGCCGTCGTTGACGTTGACTATGACATCATAGGCATTGTCTTTGTTGTTATCCGCGGGAGATTCGTAGTTAGGTGGAGAGCTAAAGGTGAGCACGCCGTCATTGCCGATTTGGAACAGCGCATTGTCCGCCTTGGCCGGCAGGCTGAAACTGAGCAAATCCTTGTCCTGGTCGCTGGCGCTGACGGTGCCTACCTGGATCTGGTTCTCAGCGGCAGAGAAGGGGCCAGTTGCATCGAATACAGGCAAAATATCGTTGGCGTTTTTTACGGATACCGTAAAATCCCTATTAACATCGTGCACGCCATCGCTAACCGCGACATTGAGCTGATAGATATTGTTGGTGTCGCTATCGAGAGGGGCCTCGAAGTCGGGTTGAGAGATAAAGCTTAGTTGATTTCCATTTAGTGCGAACAGGCCACTGTCAGCGCTTGCCGTTAGGCTGAAGGTCAACTGGTCACCTTCGGGGTCAGATGCACTTAATGTTAGTGTTTGGGCGTTGTTTTCAACCACGCTGTAGTCGGCGGCAAACAGTAGCGTGGGCTCGATATCGTTGACGTTGGTGACATTGACCACGACCGGTAGCAATGTCTGATGCTTGCCGTCAGTGACGGCGATATTGACGTTGTAAACGTTGTTGCCGCCGTTGTCTGCGGGCAGGTCATAGTCCGGTGCAGTTTTGAAAGTCACCTGGCCATCGCTACTGACTGAAAACAGGACAGCATCTGCGCCGGAGGGAGCGGAATAGGCAAGTGAGTCGCCGTCTGCGTCGCTGGCCTGCAGGGTGAAAATCGCAGTGGTGTTTTCCTCAATGGTATGAGTGCCTGTGCTTTGGATTATCGGAGCAATATCATTCACATTTCCTACAATCACGCTGACTGGACTCTCTGTGCTTGTCTGGCCATCGCTGACGACAATGGTAATCTCGTAACGGTTGTCCTTGTTGGTGTCGGTCGGTTGTTCATAGTCGGGTGCAGATTTAAAACTCAATAGGCCGCCGCTGCTGAGATTAAACAATGCACCATCACCACCGCTGCGTAGTGTGTATTGCAGCGTGGTGCCGGGGTCTTCATCGCTACCCACGGCTGTACCCGTCTGTATGGTGTTTTCGTCGACATGAAATTCCGCGCTGACCAGGGTGGGTGCATCGTTGGCATCGGTGACGGTAACCTTGATGGGAAAGGGTTCCAGATGTATGCCGTCGCTGACGATAACTGTGAGTTGGTACGAGTTGTCGGTATTTTTATCTGCGGGTTTTTCGAAATTAGCGGGTACCTTGAATGACAAGGTTCCGTTTGATGCGAGCTGGAAAAGCTGGCTATCATCACCACCACCCATGCTGAAACTTATGCCGTCGCCTTCGGTATCGGTGGCGGATAGCGTGGCTATAGCTAAATTGTTTTCAGGGACAGTAAATTCAGGGCCGTTGGTCAGTACCGGTGTTATGTCGTTGACATTGACGACGTTGAGGCGAAGGGTCTTTTCTGTAGTAAATAGACCGTCATAGACAGAGAGTTCCACTTCGTAGGTACGGTCACCATCAGCGTCGCCGGGTATTTCATAATCCGGGGCTGTAGTGAAACGAAGATTGCCTTCACTATCGACCGATATTTTGCCGGAATCGGCACCACCGCTGATAGATACCGCAACCTTGTCGCCATCGCTGTCACTGATGGGCAGCTTGGTGATATGCAGGTTGTTTTCCTCCACCGGATAGTTGTCGGGGCCGCCGATGGTGGGTGCATTGTCGTTAGCATTGACGACTAGCACAGTTAATTCCAGGTCATGATAGTTATCGCTGTCTTTATCTACCGCCAGGGTAACCTGATAGCGGTTCTTGCCGGAGCTGTCTTGCGGGTTTTCGTAATCTGCAGGACTGATAAAACTTAAGGTGGTGGCTTCCTTGATATCGAACAGTGCCGCATCTGCGCCTGAAACTATCTGAAAGGAGTTGCCAAACTTGGTGAGATTGATGCCGTAGGTGGCGTTCTCCAGGATTTCAACTTGCTGGGTAACAGTCTTGTTCTTGTTCGAGTCGCTGGCATCCTCTGCTGCCGATCCGCATCCTGCCAATGCGCCCAGGAGAAATACCAATGGAATTATTCTTATAAACGCACCATGTAGCATATCGAGTCCCTGTCTATTCCGAATGAACAGCGATTATAGGAGTGAGCCTTAAAAGGGGTCAATTGACAATAGTTTGACGAAGTTCCAGTTACTGATTAGACAGGTTCTTATTGGCATAGTCGTGAGGAGGCAAAGATAAAAAAAGCCCCGTTTCCGGGGCTTTGTCTTTATTGGTGGTAGGGCTTGCTTAGATCATGCACGGCGTTGATGAAGGCGCCGACGTTTTCCGGATCGATATGCGGATGGATGCCATGACCCAGGTTGAAGACATGACCGTTGCCGTGACCGAAGCTTTTTAGTACGGTGCCCACCTCGGTGCGGATACGCTCTGGTGAGGCGTACAGGATGCACGGGTCCATATTGCCCTGCAGGGCAACACGGTCTCCGACACGCCCACGCGCGTCGGCCAGGTCCAGGGTCCAGTCGATACCCAGGGCGTCGCAACCGGTGTCGGCCATGGCCTCCAGCCACTGACCACCGCCCTTGGTGAACATAATTACAGGTACCTTACGGCCGTCGGCCTCGCGGGTCAGTTGTTCGACGATCTGCTGCATATAGCGCAGGGAGAACTCTTTGTAGTCACGCGGGGTGAGCAGGCCGCCCCAGGTGTCGAAGATCATGACGGCCTGGGCGCCGGCGGCGATCTGGGCGTTCAGGTATGAGGTGACCGACTGCGCTACCGTATCCAATAACTGATGGGCCAGGTCAGGGCGATCGAAGATCATACCCTTCACCTTGCCGAACTCCTTGGAGCCGCCGCCTTCGACCATATAGGTGGCCAGTGTCCAGGGACTGCCGGAGAAACCGATCAAGGGCACACGACCATTCAGTTCGCGGCGGATGGTGCGCACCGCGTCCATGACATATTTCAACTCACCTTCCGGATCGGGTACGCCCAGATTTTTAACGTCCTGCGGCGTGCGTACCGGATTGGCGAACTGCGGACCCTCACCGGTGTTGAAGGAGAGACCCAGGCCCATGGCGTCGGGGATGGTGAGGATGTCGGAAAAGAGAATAGCCGCATCCAGGGGATAGCGATCCAGCGGCTGGATGGTCACTTCGCAGGCCAGCTCCGGCGATTTGCACAGGTCCATAAAGCTACCGGCCTTGGCGCGGGTGGCGCGATACTCGGGCAGATAACGGCCCGCCTGACGCATCATCCACACCGGTGTGACATCTACCGGCTGGCGCAACAGGGCGCGCAGAAAACGATCATTCTTCAATTCACTCATGCTCAACCTTCTTTCGTTTTGAATGTGTAGCTTCGCCCTTGCCCCTCACCCCAACCCTCGGCAACTGCTCCTGCGTTGCTCTAACTCCTCCGTCCTTGGAGTCGTCTCCCTGCGGGGGAGAGGGGGAATGTTTTGCGCGGGTTTGCGTTACCGTCCCATACTCGGCCCTGGTCAGGACCTTTTATTTCGCACTGCTTTATCTATTTGTGAAGTGGTCTCTTTCAGAGGAGTAATGTATTGCTTGCAAGGAACCGCGTCCCAATCTTTATCCCCTCTCCCCCGCGGGGAGACGGTTACACGGATGTAACCGGTAGAGCGTGTCTGGAACCTACGCTCCAGGGTTAGGGGACCGAAGATGCTGCAATATCACCTGTTGCACTCCCTCCGAGTTTTCCAACACCTCGTTATTCCAAAATCGAACGATCCTGTATCCCTGTTGTTTTAAATACTGATCCATGTCTTCATCGTATTGCTTTTGTTTCTGATGCTGCCCGCCGTCCACTTCGATGATGAGACGTTTTTCCAGACAGACAAAATCGACGATATACCGGTTGATGATGTGCTGTCGCCGAAACTTGTATCCCGCGAAGTGACGGTTACGCAAAATCCGCCACAGCTGTTTTTCCACATCCGTTTGTTACTTTCTCAGTCCCTTGGCCAAGGCCTTCAGGGCGTTTTCGGTAGAATCCATTCTGCCGTTCCTTTTTGTATTACCCGTTTTTCACTCCAAGTGAAGGAGGTTTACACCTCCAGATAGTCCAANNGTGACCACCAGGTCGGAGCCGCGCACCATATCGCCGCCGGCAAAGATCTTGGCATTGGCGGTCTGGAATTTATAGGGCGCCTCGCTGGTCTTGACGCGACCGCGGTTGTCCAGATCAATATGGAAATCCTTGAACCAGGCTGCCGGGCTGGGCTGGAAGCCGAAGGCGATGATGACACGATCGGCCGGGATCACCTCTTCGCTGCCTGGGACCGGTTCGGGGCTGCGGCGGCCGCGCGCGTCGGGGGCACCCAGTTGAGTGGTGACCACTTTGACGCCTTCCACCTTGCCGTTGCCGACGATCTCGATGGGTTGGCGGTTCCACAGAAACTTCACACCCTCTTCCTTGGCGTTCGCCACCTCTTTGGCCGAGCCGGGCATATTGGCCTCGTCGCGGCGATAGGCGCAGGTGACGCTCTTGGCCTTTTGACGGATGGAGGTGCGGTTACAGTCCATGGCAGTGTCACCACCACCCAGGACCACCACGCGCTGACCCTTCATATCGATATAGTCGCTACTGTTCTTCTCCAGGCCCATGACGCGCATGGTGTTGGAGATCAGGAAGGGCAGGGCCTCGAAGACGCCGGGCAGATCTTCGCCCGGAAAGCCGCCCATCATATAGTTATAGGTCCCCATGCCCAGGAAGACGGCGTCATAGTCGTCGATCAGTTTCTGGAAGGGGATGTCCTTGCCGATCTCGGTGTTGAGACGGAATTCGATGCCCATACCTTCGAAGATGGCGCGACGACGCTGTACGACCTCCTTTTCCAGCTTGAAGCCGGGGATGCCGAAGGTGAGCAGGCCGCCGATCTCGGGGTGACGATCGAACACCACTGCCTGCACGCCGTTGCGGGTGAGCACATCGGCGCAGGCCAGACCGGCAGGACCAGC
>DKAX01000148.1 GCA_002450975.1 Proteobacteria bacterium UBA6915 | reverse complement strand
AACTACGAGATCGACCTGTTCCAGGCCCTGATCAAGGCCGTTGCCAAGCTGGCCGGCACTCAAGACCTGGAAAACTCTTCCCTGAAAGTGGTGGCCGACCACATCCGTGCCTGTGCCTTTTTGGTGGTGGACGGTGTGGTGCCTTCCAACGAGGGGCGCGGCTATGTGTTGCGCCGTATCATTCGCCGCGCCCTGCGCCATGGCCACAAGCTGGGTATGCGCGACGCCTTCTTCTATAAGCTGGTCGCGCCCTTGTGCGAGCAGATGGGCGACGCCTATCCGGAACTGAATAAGGCCCGTGCCCAGGTGGAGCGCGTGCTGCAACAGGAGGAGGAGCGTTTTGCCGAGACCCTGGATCAGGGCATGGTCATTCTCGATGCCGCCATTGCCGGCCTGAAGGGCAAAACCCTGGATGGCGAGACTGTATTCAAGCTATACGACACCTATGGCTTTCCCGTCGACCTGACTGCCGACATAGCCCGTGAGCGTGGACTGTCCGTCGATATGGCCGCCTTCGAAAAGGCCATGGAGGCCCAGCGCGAACGTGCCCGTGCCGCCAGCCAGTTTGATGTCGCCTACGGTGGTGATCTGAATGTGGAAGGCAAAACTGAATTCACCGGTTATGACCGCTTACAGGAGGGGGCTAAGGTGGCGGCCCTATTCCAGGACGGTCAGCCTGTGCAGACCTTAAAGGCTGGCGAGAAAGGCATTGTGGTCCTGGATCACTCTCCCTTCTACGCCGAGTCCGGTGGTCAGATGGGCGACCAGGGCAGCCTGGTGGCCAAGGGCGCTAACTTCCAGGTGGTCGATACCCAGAAACAGGGTGGGGTGCATCTGCACCTGGGCAGTCTGAGTGAAGGCAGTCTGAAGGTGGGCGATACCATCGAAGCCTGTGTCCACGGTGACACCCGTCGTGACACCGCCTACAACCATTCCGCTACCCATTTATTGCACGCCGCCCTGCGCAAAATCCTGGGTGACCACGTCCAGCAGAAGGGTTCCCAGGTCGGTGCTCAGCGTCTGCGTTTCGATTTCTCTCACTATGAGGCGGTCAGCGCCGAGCAGTTGCAGCAGATCGAACGTATGGTCAACGAACAGATCCGTTTGAACAACCCGGTCGAAACCCGGGTGATGGGCATGGACGACGCGGTCAAGGCCGGTGCCATGGCCTTGTTCGGCGAGAAATACGGTGAGAAGGTGCGTGTCCTCTCCATGGGTGATTTTTCTATGGAGCTGTGCGGCGGCACACACGTGGCCCGTACCGGTGACATTGGTCTATGCAAGATTTTGAGCGAGGGCGGTGTGGCCGCCGGCGTACGCCGCATCGAAGCGGTTACTGGCGAGGTGGCCCTGGCCTGGGTGGAGCAGATGCAGGGGCGCATGAACAACATCGCCGAACTGGTGAAATCGGACAGCGAGCGTGCCGATGAGCGCGTCAAACAGACCCTGGAGCGTCTGCGCAGTCTGGAGAAAGAGCTCGAGCGCCTCAAGGGCAAGCTGGCCAGCTCCGCCGGCTCCGATTTGGCGTCGCAAGCCGTTGATGTCAAAGGGGTTAAGGTCCTCGCAGCCAAGCTGGAAGGGGCCGATCCCAAATCCCTGCGTGACCTGTTAGACCAGCTGAAGAATAAGCTGGGCTCGGCAGCCATAGTCTTGGCCACGGTCAACGAGGGTAAGATCAGTCTGGTTGCTGGTGTTACCCAGGCCCAGACCAAGCAGATCAAGGCCGGTGAGCTGGTCAACAGCGTGGCGACGCAGGTGGGCGGCAAGGGTGGCGGACGCCCCGATATGGCCCAGGCCGGTGGCGACAAGCCCGAGGCCCTGGACGGTGCCCTGGCCCAGGTGGCGGCGTGGGTGGAAGCCCGGTTGTAACCTCCCTAATTCTCATTGATTTTTTTTCGGAAATAGTGATTAATTTGCGCACTTTTTTACGGCAGGCAGTGATATGGCGTTGATAGTCCAAAAATACGGTGGTACCTCGGTCGGTTCGGTGGATCGCATCAAGAACGTGGCGGCCAAGGTCAAGAAGGCAAGGGCCCAGGGCCACGATGTCATCGTGGTGGTGTCGGCCATGAGTGGCGAGACCAATCGTCTGATCGAACTGGCCAAGGCTATTAACGAGCGTCCCGATCCGCGCGAGCTGGATGTGCTGGTCTCCACCGGTGAACAGGTGACCATCGCCCTGCTGTGTATGGCCTTGCTCAATGAAGGTCTGCCAGCCCAGTCCTATACAGGGGCCCAAGTGCATATTCTCACCGACAGCGCCTTTACCAAGGCGCGCATCATGGATATCGACGGCCAGCGTATCCGCGCCTCCCTCAAAGAGGGCAAGGTGGTGGTGGTGGCCGGTTTCCAGGGCGTGGATAGTGACGGCAATATCACCACTTTGGGCCGTGGCGGTTCCGACACTACGGCGGTAGCCCTGGCGGCAGCCCTGAAGGCCGACGAGTGCCAGATCTATACCGATGTGGACGGGGTCTATACCACCGATCCACGCGTAGTACCCGAGGCACGCCGTCTCAAGACCATTACCTTCGAAGAGATGCTGGAGATGGCCAGTCTGGGTTCCAAGGTTTTGCAAATCCGCTCGGTGGAGTTTGCAGGTAAATACAATGTCCCGTTGCGCGTCCTGTCCAGTTTCGAAGAGGGCGAAGGCACATTAATCACTTTCGAGGATAATCAAATGGAGCAGGTGCAGATTTCCGGTATCGCGTTCAACCGTGATGAGGCCAAACTGACTATCTTGGGCGTACCCGATCAACCCGGTGTGGCTGCACGCATTTTGGGTGCAGTTGGTCAGGCCAATATCGAAGTGGATATGATCATCCAGAATGTGGGCCGCGATAACACCACCGACTTCACGTTTACCGTGCATCGCAACGATTACAGCAAGGCCTTGGAAATACTCAAGGCGACTGCTGAGCAGTTGAACGCGCGCGAAGTCTCCGGTGACAACAAGATTGTCAAAATATCGCTGGTCGGTGTTGGTATGCGTTCCCACGCCGGTGTCGCCGGTACCATGTTCAAGGCCCTGGCCGATGAAGGTATCAATATCAGAATGATCTCCACATCTGAGATAAAGATCTCCGTGGTAGTTGATGAGAAATATCTGGAGTTGGGGGTACGGGCCCTGCACAGCGCCTTTAATTTGGCACAGGAGTAAGAATCGGTATTATTTCCGCTTTCCGACGTATCCAAGTGGGGAAAATTTGCTATGATACGGACTTTTCCCCGGCGAAAAAGTTGGAAATTAAGCTGGGATTAATGTGAGTCTGATAAAAATAAGCGAAAAGCGGCAGCTTGCAGAAAGTCAGGGAAAGTAAAAAGGTTATTATTGAAGTTTTATCGCACAACGGACGATACCATCCGGGATATGGGCCCTGGTGGCGGTTGTTCGGGATGAAAGAAAATTAAGGAGACAGATCATGCTGATCTTAACGCGGCGAGTAGGTGAAACATTGATTATCGGTGATGACGTCACCGTGACGGTGTTGGGCGTGAAAGGTAACCAGGTACGTATTGGTGTCAATGCCCCCAAGGATGTTTCTGTACATCGTGAAGAGATTTACGAGCGTATCCAGAGAGAAAAAGAACAACAGTCTGTCACGCAGGAAACCATCGGTTAACTTCGCGATTTGTTGTTGGCGGTAAGGGTGGTGCAATTATTGGGGCATGGAAACCCACCCTTTCGCGAAATGATCAATCTTCCCCTTAGTCTGAGTTTTCCCTCCTAGTAGTTTGGTTCTTGATCACGGTATCGCAGAGTTATCACGCGGGTTTTGCGGTTGTGGTTTTGCGCTATAGTTAAGACTGTTTTAACTGCTTGAATGACTGTTGGACAACCTCATGCCGCAACGATTGGAATTATTAAAACGATGGCTGTCGGGGCCGCTGGCCCTGCCCGAGTATGACATCAATCCGGCCTCGGCCGACGCCAGTTTCCGGCGCTATTTCCGCATCACCACCGCCGATAGAACCTATGTTGCCATGGACGCACCGCCGGACAAGGAGAATACCGGGCCTTATATTCATATTGCGCGTCACCTGTTCGAAATAGGACTGAATGTGCCCGAGATCATCCAGGTCAACGAGCAGCAGGGATTTCTGCTGTTGAGTGACCTGGGGTCTCAGCAATATCTGTCTGCCCTCAATGGACAATCGGTGGCGCAGCTCTACGGCGACGCTATGAACGCCCTGTTGGTCTTGCAGGAGAAGGGAGCCGTCGATGATCCCGCCATTCCCCCCTATGACCGCACACTATTGATGAACGAAATGGGACTGTTTCGCGACTGGTATCTGCAGAAACACCTGGGATTGACCCTGGATTCGCAGGAGCTGGCCTTGTTGGACAAAGCCTTCAGTTTGCTTGCCGATTCGGCGCTGGCGCAACCACGTGTACTGGTTCACCGCGATTATCATTCGCGCAACCTCATGGTGACCGAGCGTCGTAATCCTGGTGTGCTTGATTTTCAGGACGCCGTGGTGGGCGCAGTCACCTATGACCTGGTCTCCCTGTTGCGCGACTGCTATATCGCCTGGCCGCGTCATCAGGTGGAGCAGTGGGTGGCCGCTTACCAGCAACAGGCCCAGGCGCGCGCCATAATTCCAGCCGTCGAACAAAAACAGTTTCTGGCCTGGTTTGACCTTATGGGCGTGCAACGCCATCTCAAGGCGACTGGCATTTTTGCCCGCCTGAATATCCGCGACGGCAAACCGGGTTATCTCAACGATATTCCCCGCACCCTGGGTTATGTCCTGGCGGTGTTGCCCGATTACTCGGACTTGGCTGATTTTTACGATTTTCTGCAACGCCGTGTTCAACCCCGGTTGGCGGCATAAGGCAAAGCCATGAAGGCGATGATCCTGGCCGCCGGGCGTGGCGAGCGCATGCGCCCCCTGACTGATCACACCCCCAAACCCCTCCTGCCCGTGGGTGGCAAGGCCTTGATCGAATATCACATCGAGAATCTGGTCAGGGCCGGTATTCGAGAATTGGTGATCAATCACGCCTGGTTGGGCGAAAAGATCGAACAGGCCGTGGGGGATGGCAGCCGCTACCAGGCTCGCATCACCTATTCCGCCGAGGGCGAGGCCTTGGAGACTGCCGGCGGTATCGTTAAGGCACTACCTCTCTTGGGTGACCAGCCGTTTCTGGTGGTCAACGGTGATATCTTCACCGATCTCGATTTTGCCACCTTGCCCGCCACCTTNNAATCCTCCCCAACATCCGCAGGGGGATTTTCATCTGCAAGGGCAGCAGGTGCTCGCCCAGGGCGAACCACGCCTGACCTACAGCGGCATTGGCATCTACCATCCCCGGCTGTTTGCAGGCTGCGCGCCCGGTAAGGCCCCCCTGGCCCCTTTGCTGCGTCAGGCTATGGCGCTGGGACAGGTCAGCGGTAGCCACTATCGCGGAGCCTGGACCGATGTGGGCACTCCCCAGCGTCTGGCTGAATTGGATCGCAGTTTGTCTGAATCACGTTAGTTTACTGCCAATCCCCCCGTATCCGCGCCGCCGGCCTTGCTCTATAATGGCCAGCCGACTGTTCTCAAAAGAGGCGTGTAGCTGTGAGGGATGTGGTGACAAAAGTTTTGGTTCGTCTGATGATTTCGCTGGCATTGTTGGGCGGTGTCGCTCAAGCTGCTGAGGATTTCTCTCTGCCCGGGATGGATGACAAAACGCACAAACTTTCCGATTATCGCGGCAAATGGGTGGTGGTTAACTACTGGGCAACCTGGTGCCCGCCCTGTCTGGCTGAGATTCCCGAATTGGTGAGTTTTCACGAGGATCATGAGAAGAAGGATGCCGTGGTGCTTGGCATCAATTTCGAGGATGTCGATAAACCCACCCTGGTGCAATTCATTGATGATTACTTCATCAACTATCCCATTCTCCTGAGCAAACCCGGCCCCAACGGTCAGTTGGGTCGTATCACCGGCCTGCCTACCACCTATCTGATTGACCCGAAAGGGGATGTGGTGGCGAAACAGATCGGCGGTGTCACGGCCAAGGGAATTGAGGAATTCATGCGCGCTACTACGGTCAAATAGCTTCTGTGGGTATTCGGGAGATCATCACTATGCGTCAGTCTGTGTTACGTGTGCTGCTGTTTTCTTTGCTCTTTTCACTTTATGCCATCAATGTACAGGCCTCGGTGGGCAAGGATCCGTACAAGTTTTTCTTCAATGAAACCTGGAACGATTTTGCCGAAGAGCTGCAAAAGGCCAGGGATGAGGGCAAACAGGCTATTCTGCTGTTCTTTGAGATGGATGAGTGTCCCTTTTGTCACCGCATGAAGGAGACCGTGCTCAACCAACCCGAAGTGCAGGCCTATTTTCGCGAACACTTTTTAAATTTTGCCGTGGATATCGAAGGCGATGTCGAGATCGTCGATTTTGCCGGCAACCCCACCACGCAAAAAGATTTCGCCACCAAGGTGCATCAGGTGCGTGCCACACCGGTATTCGCCTTTTTCGATCTCGAAGGCAATACCATCGTACGTTTCACCGGCGCCACTTCCAGTATTGAGGAGTTCATGTGGCTGGGTGAGTTTGTCAGCCAGGGCCTTTACAAGGATATGAAGTTCACCAAGTACAAGCGTGAACGTCGTCAGAAGAAGAATTAGCTGAACCATGAATAGAGTTGTAGTGCGAAGCATGCTGGCCATGGTCGCGTTGTCGACCTCGGGCGCCTGGGCGGATGATATGCCCGAACCACTCACTTATGAGTTTGCCCTGACACGCGCAGAGTCCCCCGATCATCCCGATGTGTTGACTGCACAGTCGCAAATACAGGCGGCGCGAGCCGAGCAGGATAGCGCCGGTGCCGCTAGTGATCTCGAGGCTGCCGTTGTCGCCAATGGGCGCTGGGTGGGGCCGTCGGCCATCTCCCAGGAAGATGTCAATGAAGACCATATCTTCAGCTTCAGCATGCGCAAGCGACTGTACGATTTTGGACGTACGCGACATGCGGAAAAGGCGGCGCAACAGGAGTTGAACGGTAGTCGACAATTGTTGTGGAACACCTTGCAGGAGCGGCGCCTGCAGATTATGCGTGCCTATTTCGACGTTATACTCGCCGATATGCGCTATCACGTCGATTTCGAAGATATGTCGGTCGCCTATGTACAGTTTGATCGCATGCGCGAGCGCAACAAACTGGGGCAGGTGTCCGATCTTGACCTGTTGAAGCAGGAGACGGTTTATCAAAGTGTGCGCCGCCGCTACACCGAGGCGCAGACCCTGCAACGCAGCACGCGTGCACGTCTGGCCAATGCCATGAACATGCCCGGTTCGCTGCCAGCCACGGTAACACCGCCCACTTTTTCTGATCTCAGTAAAAAGCCGTTGGACTACGAAGAGCTGCTGCAACAGGCGCGTGCCAATAATCCGGTCATTATGGCCTATAGCGCCCGTGTCGGAGCAGCGCAACAACGTCTGGCCTCGGCTCGATCCGCTTACTGGCCTATCCTTAGTGGCGAACTGGAGGCGGCTGAGTATGAGCGTCAGGTAGGCCTGCGTGAAGACTGGCGCGCCTCTGTTGTATTAACTTTACCTCTTTATCAAGGTGGCCGGGTCAGCGGTCAGGTGGGCAGGCAACANNAACGCGCGCGCACTCTATGACTGGCAACAGAAGGCCGATCTGGGAGACGCTATGGCACGTCAGACCGAGGCACGCCTGCAAACCATGCAAACCGAATTTGAACTGGCAATGGCTTGGGCGAAACTGGATGCCCTGGTCGGCACACTGGTATCACAGGAAAAGGTGAAGTGATTATGGCGCAACGCAACTCTATGACACACAAGTTTGCAGCACTGTTGTTTACACTATCCTCGTTCTCGGGCGTGGTGCACGCAGAGAATATCGATGCCACCTTGCAGTGGGCGCAGCGGGTAACTCTAAGCACGCCGGTATCGGGTGTGGTCAAGGAGATCGTTGCCGATCAGGGTGCAAGCGTCTCCGCCGGTGAGGCGATCATTCGACTGGATCCGCGCACCTTCGAGGCCAACCTGGCTAAGGCCAATGCCGAGATGGTGCGCAGTGAAAATGCCATGAATGAGGCCAAGCGCGAATTGGAACGCTATCAGGATATGTTCGATCGTACCTTGATTGCCGAACACGATCTGGAGTTGGCCAAGATAGCTGCCGCCAACAGCGAAGCCGAGTACGAGGCCGCTAAGGCGGGCCTGGC
>DKAX01000116.1:7994-8897 GCA_002450975.1 Proteobacteria bacterium UBA6915 | reverse complement strand
GCCGCCATGCTGACCGGTTCCATCGGCATGTTGCCGTCAGCCTCACTGAATGCCCAGGGGCGCGGCATGTACGAGCCCATCCACGGCTCCGCCCCCGATATCGCCGGCAAGGGTATTGCCAATCCCCTGGCGACCATTCTGTCGGTGGCCATGATGCTGCGCTATAGCCTGAACGAGGCGGCCATGGCCGATCGTATCGAGCAGGCGGTCACCCGCGTGCTGGATCAGGGGCTGCGTACCGGTGATATTTTCTCCGAGGGCATGACCAAGGTCTCCACGGTGCAGATGGGCGATGCCATTGTTGCCGCAATGCGCCAATAATCGGCAATTATATCGCGCTAATACTTGCATTTAACACGGGTTTGCCCGTTACAATAGGGTGCTTGTAAGGCAGAGTGCCGCGCCCGGCATGTCGGGCGCGTTTTATTGATTAAATCCGGATATCAAGACTGAAAATAATCCCGGCTTAGGAGCGGAAAGAGCGATGACCAAGAAATACAATGTGGCGGTGGTAGGGGCTACCGGTGCCGTCGGTGAAACCATGATCTCCATCCTGGAGCAACGTAAGTTCCCGGTGGATAAACTCTTTCCTCTGGCCAGCAGCCGCTCGGCCGGTTCCAAGGTTCAGTTTAACGGCAAGAACATTACCGTACAGGACCTGGCCACCTTCGACTTCTCCCAGGTGCAAATCGGTCTGTTTTCCGCCGGAGGCAGTGTCTCCGCCGAGTACGCCCCCAAGGCCGGCGCCGCCGGTTGTGTGGTGGTGGATAACACCGCCCATTTCCGCTACGACGACGATATCCCGCTGGTGGTGCCCGAGGTCAATGCCCACGCCATCGCCCAGTACACGAATCGCAACATCATTGCCAATCCCAACTGTTCCACCATCCAGATGCTGGTGGC
>DKAX01000116.1:0-7907 GCA_002450975.1 Proteobacteria bacterium UBA6915 | reverse complement strand
TCCGAGGCGGTGCACATCGAGACCCGCGAAAAAATCACGGCGGAAAAGGCCCGTGAATTATTGTCCAAGGCACCGGGTGTTACCGTGTTGGACAAGCGTGAGGCCGGTGGTTATCCCACACCGGTGACCGAATCGGCTGGCCATGATCCGGTCTATGTCGGTCGTATCCGCGAGGATATCTCTCACCCCAGGGGTTTGAACTTGTGGGTGGTTGCCGATAATGTACGCAAGGGGGCAGCTCTTAACAGCGTGCAAATCGCCGAGATACTGATCAGCGAATACTTAAAATAGGACATTTGACAGGTTTTATAGTGTCAATTAACGTAACATATTCATATTTATAGCTAATGATGAGGGTGGCACCGTGAAAAATCTAACCCGCAAACCGCAGTTGTTCAGGTTTCACAGCAGGGGCGGAAATAGCCCCGGAAAACGGTTGCTGCAGGCTTTCGGTGTCGCCCTGTTCATTGGAGTGCATTCCATCGCCCAGGCACTGGGGTTGGGAGAGCTGGAAATTCAGTCTTACCTGAACGAACCGCTCAAGGCACAGATCCCTCTGCACTCCCTGGGCGCAGGTGAACTGAATAATCTGAGTGTTACTGTAGCTGATCCGCAGGCCTTCGAGCAGGCCGGTCTGAGTTTCAACGCCTTTTTAAACCAATTGAAATTTGAGGTGGTCAATCGCCGTGACGGTTCACCGGTGGTCCAGATCACCAGCAATGTACCGGTCAAAGAACCCTTCCTCAATTTCCTGCTCTCAATCGATTGGGCCAGTGGTCATATGTTGCGGGAATACACCGTCCTGATCGATCCGCCTATGGTCCAGGAAGAGCAGGCGGTAGCGGTTGAGTCGCCTGCGCTGGAGCCGGAGATTGTTGAAGAGACAGTGATCGAAGAGAGCGCGCCAATCGAAGCGACTGTTCCCGGTAGCGCGGAGACACCAGAGGCGGCAGCACCCATCGTTGCCCCTTTACCCCAGGACGAGGCTCTCGACAATGCCAGTGAAGAGTCTCCCGTCGAGCGTGAGACTCCCGCTCCGGTAGCACGCACTCGCCCTGCGGAGCCACGGAAATTCAGCTATAAAGTCAAGAAAAACGACACCCTGAGCGAGATCGCGCTGCAGTTGCGCAACGAGTATTCGGTGTCACTCAATCAGGTTATGGTTGCCTTGTTGCGCAATAATCCCCAGGCCTTTATCAATAATAACGTCAATGAGGTGATGGCCGGTTATGAATTGAATCTGGAAAATCCCGAGTTGATCTCTGAGATTGATGCCGCAGAGGCCAATGCCGAAGTCAGTCAGCAGGTTAACGAATGGCTCGCACGTAAACAGGAGCGTATTGAACGTGACGTCGCAACCAGAGAAGCACAAAATGTGACCTCCAGTGCGTCGGAATCACAACTGAAGCTGGTTACGCCGACCGCCGATGATGATGCTCCGCGCGGGGGGTTAGGTGCGGAACAGCAAGGCACTTCCGAAGTTGAACGCCTGAATCGTGAGCTGGCCTTGTCTCTGGAGAGTTTTGATGCCAGCGTACAAGAGACCGAGCAGCTGCGCAGCCAGCTACAGACATTGGAAGAACAACTGGAGGTTGTGCAGAAACTGATGGTGTTGAAGGATGATCAATTGTCCGCCATTCAGGGGAATATCGCCAAAGCCAAGGAACGTCTGCGTGAATCCGAGCAGGGTGACCAGCCTGTCGTAGAGGAGCAACCGGTAGCCCAGGCGGAAGAAGTGGCATCCGAAGGCGGTTTGAATTCTCTGTTGCAGCGTACTGAAGTTCAGGTGGGTATTTTGGTGTTGCTGGTATTGGCTACGATTGGTTTGTTTGTTCGTCAGCAAAAACGCCGTTCACAAGATCAGGCAGCGCGTGTTATCGGTGTCAATCCATACGAGCAGGATGTGGATGTCGCGCCTGTGTTGAAAACCAGCTCTTCCATCGTGGTCGAGGAGTTGGAAGACAAGATTCCTGAATTGCGTAGACCGGAACCTCTGTTCGATGCCAAGCCCGCCCCTGTTGTCGAGAATAGGGCCAAACCCGCGCCTGTTACCCACAAACCGACGATACCGGTGGATGTAGAGTTGACACAGACCCTGCACCATGGCGGAGCGAGCGCAGCGCCGGCAAAACCTGCAGAACGAGAAACCAGTATTGAGGAGTTACTCTCCATTGCAGGTGCGCGTATCCATGCGGGGCGTTACCTGGAGGCACGCGATGCCCTTTTCCAGGGGCTTGGCCGCGGCAAGGAAGATCGTCGTATCAAGGATAAATTGGTGGATGTCTACTATCATCTTAAAGACGAAGAGAATTTCGAGGCAACCGCAGCTGAATTATATGACCAGGGCATAGACAATGCTCGTTGGAATACGATCAAGGCTATGGGCCAGCAAGTTTGTCCCGACAGCCCCTTGTTTGCCGACGATGACATTGGTTTTGATGTTGCGACGCTGGATGAGAAGGCTATTAAAAACCTAACGCTGGACAATACCTTCAAAACTTTGGCACCAGTCGATGAAGAGGAAACTATCGTCTTGAATGAGGCATCTGCGCGTAAAGCGAGAGAACCGGCCCGGGCAGATAACGTTATTACCTTTGAGGGGGTACGCGCGGGACGGGAACAGCTAAAAAACAAAGGCGATGACTCGGTCACAGAAACGGTCAGGCAGTCGGGTTTAAATGTCCGTGATTTTGACGCTGCTGAACAGGGCGGTGTCCCAACAATAACAAATCAACAGGGCAAGGCATCAGCCAGGGGCGGTGAATCGATTTCCAAGGATCTTTCGGAATTGAGGCAGGCTCTGTCTTCACATGGTGACAAGGGGGCAACCATGAGTACGAATGACAGCAGCGGTAGTAAAAAAGGCAAGGGGGGCTATTCGCTGGATGTTTCATCCGAGCAGGAGGCCTTGATGCGCGACAGCGGCTTGTATATGGATCCGGACAAGCTCAGCGAAGAGACCGTCACATTACGCGCGGGCAGTGAAGCGCACGATTACGCCTTCGGGCGTGGTGACATAGTCGGCACCAAACTGGATCTGGCGCGTGCCTATATGGATATGGGCGATACTGAAGGGGCACAGAGTATCCTGGAAGAGGTTGTGGTCGAGGGTAATACCGTCCAGAAGCAGCAGGCGCAGGAGTTGATGACTAAGTTGGAAAACGTCTCTTTCCGTTGATCTGTAAATTTGAGTTAATGAAAACGGGCGGTGACAGATTTGACTGTCGCCGCCCGATTGTTTTATGCATCCCGCTATCCGTATCCTCTGTTTCCTAATTACCGCAGGCAGCGGCTATGGACTAAAGCTGTTTGGGCAGGGCGGTATGACGCTTTTTTTACTGGCGATCTATCTATTTATAAATGATTTGAAGCTGCTGCCTGTTTTGCGCATGGTTTATTTTATGCGTTGGTTGTTTTTATCTCTGCTTGTGTTGTTTGGTTGGTTTACCCCCGGTGTTTGGCTATGGCCGTCACTAGCCGCGTGGTCGCCAACCACTACAGGTGTATCTCTGGGTCTGGTACGTCTTTTGTTTTTGCTGAATCTGCTGCTGATGGTGGGTGTGTTGGTGCAACTTACCCGCAGGGAACAGATTGTCCATGGGCTGTTATTCTGGTTGACGCCGTTACGTTTAGTCGGGTTACCCCCGCAGCGAATAGCCGTGCGCATTGGTTTGGTTCTGGACAGTATGGAGACGTTGCGCAGTGCTGCCCGGGAGGCATTGCAACGCAAGGAGGCGGGACCATGGCAATTACGCATCAGCACCTTGGTAGCCGAGCTGGTCACAAAGGTAGAGGCACGAGCCCAGGAAGCCGGTGCGGCCATGATCGAGCTGCCTGATTCAACCCTGCCAGCATGGTATCAATGGCTCTATCCGTTGCTGCTGGTGGTATTATCGCTGTTTTTACATTGGGGTTAAGTCTCGGTAGTTATGCGTATCGCCTTAGGCATCGAATACAACGGAGCGGCCTTCACCGGCTGGCAGACCCAGCAGGGGCAGTACACCATTCAGAGTGAGGTGGAGCGGGCCTTGTCCCGGGTGGCTGACCACCCGGTCGCAATCGTCTGTGCCGGTCGCACCGACAAGGGGGTACATGCCGTGGGGCAGGTCATCCACTTTGACAGCGATGCACCGCGCAATGAACATGCCTGGGTGTTCGGCGGTAATGCTAACCTGCCTAAGGATGTCTCTGTCACCTGGGCGCGCGCCATGCCCGAAGATTTTCATGCCCGTTTTTCTGCCCGCCGCCGGCGTTATCGTTATGTGATTTTCAATAGGCGTGTGCGCCCCAGCTTTTTGGGCGGGCGGGTCTCCTGGGAGCACCGGCTGTTGGATGTCGCAACAATGCAGTCCGCTGCCGCCACCTTTCTCGGTGAACACGACTTCAGCGCCTTTCGCGCCTCGGAATGCCAGAGCAAGAGTACCCTGCGTGAAGTGTTCAGTCTGGATGTGCAGCGCAAAGGGGAGCTGGTATTGATCGATATTGAGGCCAATGCCTTTTTACACCATATGGTGCGTAATATTTCCGGTGTGTTGATGGATATCGGTGCTGGCGAGCAGCCGCCGGAGTGGGCGGGCGAAGTGCTGGCCAGCCGTGATCGCCGTCAGGCCAGTGCCACGGCGCCACCCCACGGTCTTTATCTGGTAAATGTGACCTATCCAGCCGAGTTTGACCTGCCCAAAACCGATCCCGGTTTTACCATTTGGTAGCGGCGGCGAAGCCTGAGATAATGGCTCGATGAGTCGGACACGAATCAAGATTTGTGGAATCACCCGGGTGGAGGACGCCCTGGCGGCAGTGGAATTAGGCGCAGACGCCATAGGTCTGGTATTCTACCCGCCCAGCCCGCGGGCGGTGAGTGTGGCGCAGGCGCGGGAGATCCTGGCGACCCTGCCGCCCTTTGTCACCAGCGTGGGTCTGTTTGTGAATAACGAGCGCGCGGCGATGGAATCGCTGCTGGCGCAACTGCCCATCGACTTATTGCAGTTTCACGGCGACGAGTCGCCGCAGCAGTGCCGGGGTTTTGGCCGCCCCTATATCAAGGCCTTGCGCATGCGACCAGGCCAGGCGGTAGGCGCCGAGATGGATCGCTTTACCGATGCCCAGGGATTCCTGCTGGATACCTACCAGGAGGGTGTGCCGGGCGGTACCGGTCAGGTATTTGACTGGTCATTGGTACCGAAAGATTATCCCAAGCCGCTGGTGCTGGCCGGAGGCCTGACGCCGGAAAACGTGGCCCAGGCGGTCAGCCAGGTACGCCCCTATGCCGTGGATGTCAGTGGCGGTGTTGAGGCGGGCAAGGGTATCAAAGACAAAAGTAAGATAGCAGCGTTTATACGAGGTGTGAGAAGTGTCCAAACAGATGGCCTATGATCCTGGCCTATATCCAGACGAAAGGGGCCATTTTGGTCCTTATGGCGGCATGTTTGTCGCTGAAACCCTGATGGTGCCCTTGCGCGAACTGCGCGAGGCCTACGAAAAATACCGCCAGGATCCACAGTTTCTCGCCGAGCTGGACGAGGACCTACACCAGTTCGTCGGTCGGCCTTCACCCCTGTACTATGCCCAGCGCTGGAGCGAAAAATTGGGTGGCGCCAAGATCTATTTAAAACGCGAAGATCTTAATCACACCGGCGCCCACAAGGTGAATAACACCATTGGTCAGGCCTTGTTGGCCAAGCGCATGGGCAAGACCCGCATTATCGCCGAGACCGGCGCCGGCCAGCACGGTGTGGCCTCGGCCACGGTGGCGGCCCGGTTGGGGCTGGAGTGCGTGGTCTATATGGGTGCCGAGGATATCAAGCGCCAGGCCATCAATGTCTTTCGCATGAAGCTTCTGGGGGCCAAGGTGGTCTCCGTGGAGTCTGGTTCCAAGACCCTGAAGGATGCCTTGAACGAGGCCATGCGCGACTGGGTGACCAATATCGATAATACCTTTTATATCATCGGCACCGTCGCCGGTCCCCACCCCTATCCGGCCATGGTGCGCGACTTCCAGACCATCATCGGTCGAGAGGCGCGCCAGCAGATCCAGGCCCAGGAGGGGCGTTTGCCCGATGCTCTAGTGGCTTGTGTGGGCGGTGGCTCCAATGCCATCGGCCTGTTCCACCCCTTTCTAGCAGACGAGTCGGTGAAGATCTTCGGCGTGGAAGGGGGGGGCAAGGGGTTGCAAAGCGGTGAACACGCCGCGCCATTGTGTGCCGGTCGCCCTGGCGTCCTACATGGTAACCGCACCTATTTGATGGAAGACGATAATGGCCAGATAATAGAGACTCACTCCATCTCCGCCGGCCTGGATTATCCGGGTGTCGGCCCCGAGCATGCCTGGTTGAAGGATAGTGGCCGCGCCCAGTATGTGGCAGCCACCGACGATGAGGCCCTGGTGGCCTTCCATGAGTTGACCCGGACCGAGGGCATTATGCCAGCTCTGGAATCTAGCCATGCCCTGGCCTATGCCCGCCGTCTGGCACCAACCATGGCCAAAGACCAAATCATTATCGTTAATTTGTCCGGTCGCGGGGACAAGGACATCCACACGGTGGCCGCCCTGGAGGGAATCAAGGTATGAGTCGTATCGCAGCAAGCTTTCAACGTCTGAAGAGCGAGGGGCGTAAGGCGCTGATTCCCTATGTTACGGCGGGTGATCCCAATCGCGAAGCCACCCTGGGGATGATGCATGCTATGGTCGATTCCGGTGCCGACCTGATCGAGTTGGGCGTGCCTTTTTCCGATCCCATGGCCGACGGCCCTGTGATCCAAAAAGCCAGCGAGCGCGCTCTCGCTCATGGGACCAGTTTGCGTGACGTGCTGACCCTGGTCAGTCAGTTCCGCCAGCAAAACACCACCACCCCGGTCGTGCTGATGGGCTATCTCAATCCCATCGAGGTCATGGGCTACGACAATTTTGCGGCGGCTGCTCACGAGGCAGGTGTCGATGGCGTACTGACCGTTGATCTGCCGCCGGAAGAGGCTGACGATCTGCTGGCCAGCCTGCGCAAGCATCAACTTGATCCGATCTTTCTGCTGGCGCCGACCACCGACGAGCAGCGTGTGCAAAAGATCTGTGCCCTGGCCAGCGGTTTTGTCTACTATGTATCCTTAAAGGGTGTTACCGGCGCGGCCAATCTGGACCTGGCCTCTGTACAGGAGAAGCTCATTCAGATTCGCCGTCACACCGATCTGCCGGTAGGTGTAGGCTTTGGTATCAAGGATGCCGAGACGGCCGCCCAGGTTGCCGGCCACGCCGATGCCGTGGTGGTGGGTAGTGCGGTGGTGAAATTGGTTGAACACTATGCCGCCCGACCGGACGAGGGGCGGGAGGCGGTTGCCCGCTTGCTGGCGGGTATGCGCAAAACCATGGATGGTAAATGAAACTCTTTTCCACGAATAACAAGAGTGAAGTGACCTTATGAGCTGGCTGAAAAAACTTCTTCCTACCAAGATCCGAACTGAAGGACAAACGAAAAAGGCAGTACCTGAAGGGCTGTGGTCCAAGTGTCCCGGTTGCAGCGCGGTACTCTACCGCCCGGAGTTGGAACGTAATTTTGATGTTTGTCCCAAGTGCAATTACCACATGCGTATCGGCGCGCGTAAACGTCTGGACCATTTTCTGGACGAAGAGCCTCGCGTCGAGATCGGCGCCGAGCTGCGCCCGGTCGATGCCCTGAAATTCAAGGACAGCAAAAAATATAAAGATCGCCTGGTGCAGGCACAAAAGGCCACCAGCGAAGATGATGCCTTGATCGTGGTCATGGGGCAGGTTAAGGGCGTGCCGTTGGTGGCGGCGGCCTTTGAATTCAGTTTTATGGGCGGTTCCATGGGCTCGGTAGTTGGCGAGCGTTTTGTGCGCGCTGCCGAGACCGCTTTGGAAAATCATATTCCTCTGGTCTGTTTTTCTGCCAGTGGTG
>DKAX01000106.1 GCA_002450975.1 Proteobacteria bacterium UBA6915 | reverse complement strand
GACCTACGGTGTGCCGGTTGAAGAGATCGTTGAAGGTATCAAGAACGGCGTACGCAAGGTCAATATCGACACCGACCTGCGTATGGCCTCTACCGGTGCCATCCGTAAACACCTGCACGACAACAAGTCCAACTTCGACCCGCGTAAATTCCTGAAGGAATCCACCAAGGCGATGGCTGGTATTTGTAAGGCCCGTTACGAAGCCTTTGGCAGCGCCGGCATGGCCTCCAAGATCAAGCCGGTCTCCTTGGAAAGCATGCAGAAGCGTTACGACGCTGGCGAATTGACTGCCAAGGTCAAGTAAGATCACCGTGTATGAAAAAAGCCCCGCACTGCGGGGCTTTTTTTTGCTCTGTTGCCAGACCTCAGTTTTACTCGTTCAATGAATGGGCTTGCTGAAGAAATCAAAAAACAGCCACATCACGACCGATGAGGTAAGCAAGGTCACTATCATGGCGGGCGTCCCCTTACGAAACCATAGACCGGGCGTGATTGCCAACGAAGGATCATTGCGCTCCTTGGCAATACGCTCCGACAGGGTAACTATAAACACATTGGCAGTGGAACCCAGATGGGTGCCATTGCCGCCCATGCCCACACCCACGGCCAAGGCCCACCACAACGGTGTGACATTGATGCCCTGCTGCTCCATGCCCAGAATGATGGGTACCATAGCAGCGGTAAAAGGAATATTGTCGATCATGGCCGACAATATCGCCGCCACCCACATCAGCAGGATCGCCGCCATCAACAGATTAGAGTCGACAAAGGGACGGATCTGCTGGCCGAGGTATTGCAGAAAGTGACTCTGCTCAACCCCTCCCACCAAAATGAATAACGAGATAAAGAAGATCAACAAAGTGATCTCCACATCCTCGAAAGACTTATCCATATCCACATTGGGTCGCAACATAACCAGCGCGGACAAGCCCAAGGCGGCGACGAACCAGGCATCCCAATGCAGGGCATGGTGAAAGATAAACAACACCACCATCAAACCCAGCACCATCAAAGCGGCGTTCCAGGTCTTGCGGTCCTTGATCAGACCTGCGGATTCGAAACTCTGGATATGAGGAGTTACCGCCAACTCGCGACGAAACAGATACTTCAACACATAGAGTATGGCAAGCCAGGCCACCAACACCAAACCACCCATGTGAATGAAGAAGGTATTGAAGTCTATGGAGGCAGCCGAACCTATCATCAGATTGGGCGGGTCACCCACCAGGGTGGCCACACCACCGGTATCAGACAACAGGGCGGCGGCCAACAGATAGGGAATGGGATTGACCCGCAGAGCCTGACAGATCAAGACAATCAACGGTCCGAAGATAACCACAGTGGTCACATTATCCAGCAGCAGGGAGATCACCGTAACCGCAGTACCCAACATGGCCAGCAGTAAAAACAGTCGCCCCTTACTCAGATCCGCCATGCGGTAGGCCAGGGCCTGAAAACCACCGGTGGGAATCATGATGGCGACAATGGTCATCATCGCCCCAAGCAGGAACACCACATTCCAGTCCACCGCCTTCAGGGCCAGCAACGGACTGTAAAAACCCATCAACTGCCCAACCACCACCATGGTTACGGCACCGGCCATGGCAAATTTGGCGCGGTGAAAACCGTGCACACCCTCGGTAAAAATCCCGACAAAAGTCAATGCCAGTATGATCGCTGAGACCAACATGGCATTATTCCACGCCAATACCCCCGTAACGTGCTCCATCGTGCCACCCCCTCTTTGTTGTTATCCAGTACTGACGTTAAAACACGATATTCAACATCACCATCAAGACAATCAGAAACAGAATGGTCATCACCCCGCCCGCGCGCATGAAATCGGCATTACGATATCCGGCGGGTCCCATGATCAAGGCGTTGACCTGATGAGTCGGTATAAAGAATGAATTTGAGGTAGCCAGGGCCACGGTAAGGGCGAAGATACGCGGATCGGCACCGGCGCCGATGGCGATGTTCACCGCCAGCGGCACCAACAGAACAGTGGCACCCACGTTGGACATGACCAGGGTAAAGAAGGTCGCCAATGCGGCGATGGCTAACTGCAACACCCAGGTAGGCACGTCGCCCAACAACATCAACACACTCTGCGCCACCCAGCGCGCCGCACCGGAGGATTCAAAGGCCAAACCCAAGGGAATCAGACTGGCCAGCAAAAACACGCTTATCCAACTCACAGCACGATAGGCCTCATCCATCTTCAATACGCCACCCAATACCATGGTCATGGCGCCAGCCATCAAAGCCACTGAGAGTTTCAGATCGGTAAACATGATCAGACTCAACGCCAGCACCAGACCACCGACGGCAAAACTGGCTTTGCTGGAGCGGAACTCTTCATGCTTGTAATCACTGGCGACGACAAAGTCAGGATTCTTGTCCATGGCCGCCAGATCCTGCCAGGTGCAGTGCACCACCAGGGTATCACCGCCCTTCAGGGTCAGTTCACGGATATTTTCCCGTATGGTTTCTCCACCGCGATAGACCGTCAGGATATTGGTGCCGTAGGTCTTTCGCATGCGCAGCTCACGGATCTGTTTGCCAATCAATTCTGAGCGGGCCGGGATAACCACTTCGGCAATGCCGGAGCGGGTATGGGCCAGCGCCTCTCCGAAGACATCGAGCTGATCACGCAGCTCCAATCCATGTGCTTCAGCAAACTGTTTGACCTTGTTATGACTCCCTAGCACCGCCAGGTGACCACGGGCGACTAAGACTATATCCGCCGGTGGAGCAATAATGGTTTGGGTGCCATCGTTGTAAGCCAACAGAAAAGGACTGCCGGATAGCTTTTCAAACTCCTCGCTGCTCTTACCGACAATTGCGCTCTCCGCCGGCACGAACAATTCAAACAGATCGCCCTCGATACCATAGACGCGCTTGAAGTAATCCATGGTATTGCCTTTGTCGAGCTGCTCACCGCCATGGGCGGGCAGCACAAAACGTCCGGCCACTACGAAGTAGACAATACCGGTGGTGATCATGGCAAAACCAATCGGACTCACGTCGAACAGATCGAAGGTCTTCATGGCCTCCACGCCCGCGGGCAGAGATTTGTTGGAGGTCAGAATAAGATCATTCAACAGAATCAACGGACTTGAACCGATCATGGTCATGGTGCCACCCAGAATGGCGCAAAAACCCATGGGCATCAAAAGCCGGGACATAGGGATCTGGGTGCGTGCGGAGATACGTGCAACCACCGGCAGGAACAGGGCGGCAGCGCCGACATTCTGCATAAAACTGGAGATGAAACCGACGGTACCGGAGATTACCGGGATAATGCGTTTCTCCGTGGTGCCACCGACGCGCAAGATGAAGGCGGCCACCTTGGTCATAATACCCGCCTTATCCAGGCCGGCGCCGATAATCATGACAGCGATGATAGAGATGACCGCGTTACTGGAGAATCCTGTAAACAACTGTTCACCGGAGACCATGCCGGTCACACCCAGCAGGACCATTACCAGAACCGCTGCCACGTCCACGCGCACAATCTCGGAAACGAACAAAAAGATCGTAAAGGCCAACACCGCCAGTACGGCGATCATTTCGTTATTCAAGGCCAGAGTTTCACCCATATGCACACCTTCTCTCTTGTTAAATTTTTATATACAGAAGGTCCCAGACACCATGTCCGAGACGCAACCCCCTTTGTTCAAAACGCGTCAGCATACGCCACTCCGGGCGCGGCACATAATCACCTTGTTTGGCCTCGTTACGCAAGCCGGCATTGGCATTGAGCACGTCGACCATCTGCAGGGCATAATCCTGCCAATCGGTAGCCAGTTTCACCTGCCCACCCTGCCTGAGTTTGCCAAGCAGCAGTTGCGCAAATTCGCTATTCACCAGACGTCGTTTATTGTGGCGTTTTTTGTGCCACGGGTCAGGGAACAGGATAAAGATCGCATCCAGCGAGGCATCGGCGACTTGCTGCTGCAATACCTCCACGGCATCGCGACTGCTTACGCGCACGTTACTTAATCCCGCTTTCTCCACTTCATGCAGCAGGCGACCAACACCCGGCCGGTGGACTTCAATGCCAATAAAATCGATGTCCGGATTGTTGCGCGCCAGATTGAGTAGGTTATCGCCGTTACCGAAACCGATCTCCAGATAACGCGGCGCCTTGCGGCCAAACTCGGTATCCCAATCCAATCCGCCCTGTTCGGGCAGACCGTAGCGATGCAACAGATTATCCAGGGCATCGCGCTGCGCCTGTGTCATACGCCCCTCGCGCCGGACAAAGCTGCGTATCCGCCGCAGTGGATGCTTGGCCTCTTCCATAGGCGCGAAATTAGAAAAAAGTGCCGTCTATGGGCGAGGAGGCGCTGGCATAGGCCTTGCGCGGTATGCGCCCAGCAAGATAGGCCTCTCGTCCTGCCTCAATGGCCTTCTTCATGGCCGAGGCCATCAGTATCGGGTCGCGCGCGGCGGCGATGGCGGTGTTCATCAGCACGCCGTCGCAGCCCAGTTCCATGGCGATGGTGGCGTCTGACGCCGTGCCGACACCTGCATCGACCAGAATGGGC
>DKAX01000206.1 GCA_002450975.1 Proteobacteria bacterium UBA6915 | reverse complement strand
CGCCTCGGTGCCGGAGCTGACCATACGCACCAGCTCGATGGACGTCACCAGGGCCTTAACCTTTTCCGCCATCACGGTTTCTATGCGCGTGGGTGCGCCAAAGCCCAGACCTTTGCTGATCACCTCCTGCACTGCCAGCAAGACCTTGGGGTGGGCGTGACCGACGATCATCGGACCCCAGGAGCCGACGTAGTCGATGTACTGACGGTCATCCTCGTCATAGATATAGGCACCCTCACCACGCTTGAAAAAAACCGGGTCGCCACCCACACCACGGAAGGCGCGTACCGGAGAATTGACCCCACCGGGAATGGATTGCTGGGCCTCGACAAATAGATCGTGTGAGCGTGTCATGACGTTTTCCTTTAATAGCAGTTCAGATTCAATTATTCATATAAATGGCGGTAACGCTGCGCCTGGGCGGCGATATCCGCCGCGCCGAAAACCCCGTCGATTACCGCCAGGGCGTGGGCACCAGCCTCTACCAGCTGTACCCCGTTTTCCGGGGTGATACCACCGATGGCCACCGCCGGTATGGAGAGTTCCTGTCGACAACGGTACAACAGCTCCAGTTCCGCCTGCACCGCATCGGGCTTGGTGCGCGAGGGGAAAAATCGGCCGAAGGCGACGTAATCGGCGCCCGCCGCCTGAGCCTGCCCGGCCAGAGGCCACTGATTGTAGCAGGAGACTCCAATAATGGCCTTACTCCCCAGCTCCGCCCTGGCCGCTTCAATGGCACCATCTTCACGTCCCAAATGGACGCCGTGTGCCCCCACCGCCTTGGCCAGGGCAATATCGTCGTTGATGATCAACGGCACATTCAGGGAATGGCAGAGATTGGCCAGGTCACCGGCCTCCCACAGGCGTCGCCCGGGATCTGCGCTTTTGTCCCGGTATTGGATCATCACTGCGCCGCCTTGAATAGCCTGGGCCACGGCCTGCACCAGTTGCTCCGGGGCGATCAGATCACTCGAGGTGATGGCATAGAGCCCGCGGGGAATGGGATTGGCCAAGCTCAATCCTCCTCTAGAATGCTGGACCAGAAAAAGCGATCGGGCTGATGCTGACCCGAGCCAATCTGATAACCGGCCTGTAGGGTCTGCCAGGTATAATCCTGGGCCTCATGCACCGCCACCATAGGGTCCACCCCCTGGGCCAACAGCGCAGCGATGGCCGACGCCAGGGTGCAACCGGAGCCGTGGTAGCTATAGGGCAAACGTTCCCACTGATAGGTCTCCAACAGACGGTGGTTACCATAGAGACGGTTCTGCACGGTTTCCCCCGGTTCGTGGGCGCCGGTGATCAGCACATATTCACAGCCTTGTGCCAAAAGGGCCTGGCCACAGGCATCCAGGGTATCGGCGGCAGGACTGAGGCGACGCGCCTCCAGACTGTTCGGGGTCAGAATGGTGGTTTGGGGAAACAACAACTCCGTCATAGCCGCTATCAATTCCGGGTCGGCCAGGGAACGACCGTCGCCGCCGGCGGCCAAAATGGGGTCCAGCACCACAGGCAGATCGTCATACTCCTGCAACAAGGTATGCACTACCTCAACCGCAGTGACCGAACCCAGTAATCCAATCTTGACTGCCTGGACCGGCAGATCCTCAAGGATGGCGCGAGCCTGTTCCACCATCAACATGGCGTCCACCGGCTGTACCCGCTTTATCTCACGGGTATCCTGCACTGTCAGGCAGGAAATCACACTTGCGGCATGACAACCCATGCTGGCCACCGCCTCGATATCGGCCTGGATCCCCGCCCCACCGCCAGGATCATGACCAGAAATTGCCAACACTACAGGGATATGTTCTTTTCCAGCCATGGTTTATCCGTTGATCAAAATGAAAGGTGCTAATATTACCACGCCCACGGCGATGGCTCGAAGGGCCGGCAGAAGATTAATTCCGGGAAAACTCGCTAGCATGACTACGCCCAATACACACTTTCCGCGCATTGCGGTTGCTGCCCTGATCGAACACCAAGGCTCTATCCTGTTGATTCAACGTGGTACCCCGCCCAATCAAGGGCTATGGACACTGCCCGGTGGCAAGGTCATGCCTGGAGAAACACTGGCGCAGGCATTGCGGCGTGAAATCGTGGAAGAGACCGGTATTGAAGTCCGCTGCCTGGGATTGATACACCATTTTGAAGTCATCCAAACCGATACCAGCGGCGAGCTTAAATTCCACTACGTCATACTCGACTTCAGGGCGGAATACCTGGGGGGAACGTTAACCGCCGGGGATGACGCCCTACAGGCGCAATGGTTAAATCCGGACGAATGCAGCAGTATCCCACTCGAGAAGGAGACGCGTCGGTTACTGGTGAAGGAAAATTTTCTACCACCGCTATCGACAGACATTTCTTAAAAACCGAAATCCGGCATAATAATGGCCAAAAGAGCCTTGGAGTCACCTATGCGCTATATTAAAAACACTCTCCGCAGCCGCCGCCTGATGGGCTCCCTGCTTGCACTACTCACTCTTTCCGGCTGCCCCGGCAACGAAGACGGTGGATTCGCATTATTCAGCGAGAGTTTTCTTTCCGGCTCTGATCTGCCACATGAATCCCTCGATTCGGCCTGTTTCACCGAAGGTGGCAATATATCGCCATCGTTGTACTGGAAGGCACCGCCCGAATTAACCGAAAGTTTTGCCCTGATCATGACTGAAACGGGTTCGCCAAACACCGTCTTCTGGACAATGTACGATATCCCCAAAGCGAATACTCGCCTCCTGGAGGGCACAGGCAGTGGTGGTGCCGAACTGGCTGATACCAGCTACCAAGGAATTAATAGTCGAGGAACTATCGGCTACGATGCCCCCTGCCCTGTAGGGCCAGGGGTCCATAGTTATCTTTTTACACTGTATGCCCTGGATGTCGCCACGCTTGGCCTGCTTGCAGGCGCATCCCCCAGCGAGATTCGCGCGCATATGGTAAACCATATTCTCGACGAGGCCGCGCTACAAGGCAGCCATACCATCGACCCATAAAACTGTCATGCAAATACCCGAGCCGCTTATTTATATAGGCACCACAATCCTGGTGGTTGTGGCGATAATGCGCCTGGTAATGGTGCGAAACAATCGTCGTTTAAAAGGAAAATTTGTCAGCAGCATCTACGCTTTGGCCACTCCGGCGCAGGCACAGGAAGAAAATCTCGTTGTCTATTGCTACAGCCCGCATTGCGGTCCATGCCACAGTATGACCCCTGTCGTTGACAAATTGGCCTTGAAATCCCCTGCCATTATCAAACTCAATGTTCTGGAACACTCTGACATAGCCCACGACCTGGGCATTATGGGCACACCCACCTTGGTGCACTTGGTCCGTGGCCGCATCGGTAACATTATGGCAGGTGCTCAGTCAGAGAAAAAAATCCGAAAATTTCTCCACTCACCCTCCCCATAGCTCGTCGTTGTCTATACTTAGTCCAGTCAGAACGCAGAAATGGCTTACTGTTGAGAACCGTACGCCTATATCTTCCAACGACAGGGTTAAACATGACAACGACCGACCATGCCATCCGGGAAATGATTCAACTTGCGAACGAATATTGCGAGCTTGTTGAACAAATTAGTTGTTGGCAACAGCTTGATTGGTTGCGTGCCGTCAACCACGTATTACCACGCCTACAACAGGCTGTCTTACAACTAAAAAAAGAAAACCCCCTCTGTGAAATCAAAGTCAGTCAGACGGAATCCGATGTGGACGAACATGCTCGATTTGAGCTCTATTCTCGACTGCATGTAACTCTGGGCGAACTCGACCCCTACCGTCTCGAGCAAGACGCTTCTACTACAACAGACCCCCCAACCGGCAGCCTGGCCGATGATTTTACCGACATCTATTTTGATCTTAAACGAGGCCTTCAGATCTACAACAAAGATGCCAGCAATGCATGCATATCGTCTTCGGAATGGGTATGCAGCTTCGACATTCACTGGGAACTTCATTTACGTGATGCCTACAAACAACTGGACCGAATGAATAAATCACTACACAGCAACTAATACTCAATGCCAGCGCTCAACGATACTCCTAAAATAATTTTCACAAACCATACTGTGTCACGCCGTTTTACCACTAAACAACTTACTCTGCCTCTGCGTAAGCAACGCCACCATATCCTCGAACACGATGGGTCGGCAAAGATAAAATCCCTGAGCCTTATCACAGCCTATATCCCTAATTCTCTGTAATTGTTGTTGATTCTCAACCCCTTCGGCCACCACCTCCAGATTTAACGCGTGCGCCATGTGAACGATGGCGCGGGTAATTGAGGCGTTGTCAACCGACGTCTCTATGTCCTGAATAAACGCCTTGTCTACCTTCATAGCCTGCACTGGCAAGCGCGCCAGCTGGCTAAGGGATGAATAGCCAGTACCAAAATCATCCACAGCCAGCGCAATCCCCCGGTCATTGAGTCGGTTAAAAATTGCCAGCGTATTATCGATATCTTTGATCAAAGAGGTTTCGGTTATCTCCAGAACGATTTTCCTGGGATCAACCTCCACAGAATCCAGAATTTCCAACAAACGATGTTCAATATTTTTTTCCTGCAGTTGGCGCGCCGAGAGATTGATTGACAGGTAAGGAACGGCAGCCGGATCCCCCAAAATCGTCGTCCACTCGCGTAGAGCCTGACAGGCTTGCTCAAAGACCCACTCACCGATGGGAACTATAAATCCGAAGCGCTCTGCAATCGGAATAAAATCCGCGGGCGAAATCAGCTTTCCACCAACCTGCCATCGCAAAAGCACCTCCACTCCGGCTATTTTGTCGCCACGCAGGTCGATGATCGGTTGAAACACAAGAAACATCTCATTATTATGAATTGCACGCTGTAGCCCATTGACAATATCGAGCTGCATACGCGTTTCACGCCGAATATCGTCATTAAACAAAACCCAGCCATTACGACCAACATCCTTGGTCTTGTACATGGCCGCATCGGCATTTTTCAAAAGATCATCGGCCATTTGTGTACGATCATCACTGACCGTAACACCAATACTCGCTGTAGCAAATAGCTCCACACCGTCGATAAAAAACGGCTCTTTTAACCGGGAGACAATGCGTTCCGCTACGCGCACAGAGTCTTCGATTGTGTTTATATGATCGCAGACAACAACAAACTCGTCTCCTCCGAAACGACCAACTGTATCCTGTGGCCTCACCAGGTCACGCAGCCTGTCGGCAATTTGCACCAGCAATTGATCACCTGCACTGTGTCCATAACTGTCGTTGATCAGTTTAAAATTATCCAAATCAACAAACAAAACCGCTACATGTCCAGCGCTATCTCGGTTATCCCGCAGCGCCTTTTCCAGGCGCTCCTTCACCATGGCACGATTGGGCAAACGTGTCAGCGGATCATGGGTTGCCTGCCAGCGCAAATCACGCTCCATTTGTTTTTTGTCGCTGACGTCCAGCACGGTCGCCACCACCACCGAACCGGATGGTGAATCATGCTTCACCAGTGATATTTCTACGGGAAACATTTCACCATTTTTACGCTGCGCTTCCACCACGCGCCCTTCAGTCATTACCTTGAAAACACCAACTTGCGTGAAAAACCCACTCAACAGTCCTTGATGACGTTCGCGCAAACTTCCGTCCAATAAGACATCGATGGGCTTGCCGATCAGCTCGGCGGCTGTGTAGCCGAACATCCGGCAAAAAGACATATTGCCGTGAATAATCGTCCCGTTTTCGTTGACTGCAAAGAGGGCTACACCAGCCAGCGCCATGACATCACCGACTGAGTTTTGGTCAGAACCAGTATTCAGGGGATCAAAACAGGTAAGCTCATAGCCTATTGGCTCCCCGACCGCACTGCGTACCAGCTTCAGATGCACTTGCAACAACCAGGGTATACCATCCTCCCCCTTGGCAGTTAGCTGGCCGTGCCACTCCCCTGTATCCTCAACCTGTTTGTACAACTCCTGAAACAGACTACCGCCATACCAGAAATCACACAAATTCAAACCAATGATATCGCCCACACGGTCAAATCCGAGCAATTTTAATAGTCGCTTGTTGGCAAAAGATATTTTGCCAGTACGATCAACCAGAGACATGGCCAGTGAGTGTTCCGGGGGTGCAATCAATAACGCGCCAGTCATTTGCTGATCGAGCACGGATTGAGAAGGTTGCGCCATGGTGTAGATTGCCAGAAAAGTACAACGGCTTTCGGATAACAAAGGCTCGACATAAAGGTGGACGTGCGACGAACCAGTGGTTGTCAAAACCACTGGCCTGCTTTTTTCGATTGCACTGGCAACCAACTCGGCATTCTGTATCAGTATTTCATCCAACCCCTCAATCTGATCGCTTTGCCAGTATCGTTGGCTGCCCACCAAACGACCAAATTGAAGGCCCGATTCCATTTTTGAACTAATTTCGACCAAACATTCAAAACGTAACATTTGATTGATTGTAGTCGCCGACCCCATCCCTGACCTCGCCTTTCAATGCTTTGTTATCTAACGATCCTTTATATTTAATGGCCTGCAACAACTGCCCACAAGCCACTAACCCCCCCTCAAAAACCCTACCTAGTTGTCGTCCAGAACACGCACGGTTATTACCCCCAATGGACGAAAAACGTAAAAGTTTGCAAAGATATAACACTGCAAACATCTCAGACAGGACTGTTAAACTATGTAAACAAAAAGGCCTCAGACTGAACGCCTGAGGCCTCGATCAGACGAGTATCACCAAGGTTTCAAAACCACCAAGGCGACAACTGCGAAAAGAATCAAGACAGGAAACTCATTGAACCAACGATAGAAAACATGACTGCGCTTATTGCGATCGTGCTTGAAATCGAACATCAATTTTCCGCAGTAAATATGATAGACAATCAAAACCAACACCAGACAGAGTTTTACCTGTAGCCAGATACTATTGGCACTGAATGCCTCCCAGGCAAAGACAAACACCATCCACAAGCCGAAAAAGATGGTGAGTATCGCCCCCGGCGTCATAATGCCGAAGAACAGCTTGCGTTCCATGATTTTAAAACGTTCGATACTGATCTTGTCGTCAGCCATAGCGTGATAGACGAACAGTCGTGGCAAATAGAACAGCCCGGCAAACCACGTCACCATAAAACTGATATGCAGTACCTCAACCCACTCCAACATCGCTCCCCCTTGTCATGTCACTGAAATCAAATAGTGCGCAATGCTACGCCGGTTGCAAATTGGCGTAGGCGACAATCAGCCACTTACTGCCTGCGTCGTCGAAATTGACCTGCACCCGCGCCTGTTTGCCACTGCCCTCAAAGTTCAACACCACACCACCACCAAACTTGGGATGGATAACATGTTGCCCCAAATAGTA
>DKAX01000060.1 GCA_002450975.1 Proteobacteria bacterium UBA6915 | reverse complement strand
CTCGCGATTGCGTGTGGTCAGGGTAGCCTGATACGCACCATCAGCATCGGTGGAATAAGCAGTATAACGGGTGCTGGTTGTATTGCTGGACGGGTCTTCATAGAGACACTTCAGCAGGGAGTTGTAGTCAAGAATATATTTATCCGGATCGGAACCGGTCGCCGTCAAGGCCACGTAAGAGGTGGCATCGACAGTCGCCGCGCTTCCCTGATCACACTCGCTATGCAGCCCACCGCTATACATCTGTGCGTGATAGATCAAACCCAACAAAGTATATGAGGTGAACTTGCGCGGATTGCTGTCACCGCCACTGGTGTCCACTCCCTCGGGACAATAGTTGTCACCATCGGGCATAAAACACTCCTGCTCGAAAAACGAGGCGAGTAAGGAGTAATCATTGATATTCAAACTGCTGGGGTTGGGTGCGCGAAAGAGTCCGGGCGCTGCCTGGGAAGTCGCTGCAACCGTTTGCGGCAAGGACTGCACCGCGCCCTGTGTGAATTTCATATTGCCGTCTTGTTGTTCCGGAGCGGAGTCACAAGCGGACATCAGAACCGCCGCCAGTGCTACGTTCAGAAAACTGTATTTAGTTTGCTTGTGCATGGGTCATCCTCCAGGTCAGCATTGGACGTCCGGCGAACCGGAAAACACGATCAACAGGGGAAATCCGCCTCGCCAGCCAATCCTGAGCCGTTGACCAACAGACGGATAGATACTTGGTACACCCTTTATAGCGACAGAGAATTCCACCACTGAAGGGTCAGAACGCACGCCGATAGATACTCACTCGGGTGATTCGCAATGAATCGCATAGATCTCGTGATAAACCTGTGAACTTTTAGAGGTTTACTGGCCCCTGGCAATAGCAGTTAATCCAAAGGAGTACCTGAAATGAAGAAAGCATACATTCTCGCCCTGTTCACCCTGATCACCACCAGCGCCTGCAACAGCATGGATGACAAAGACTCCATGGCTAAGGAAAAAGGCATGCATTCCAAAGAGATGCCCATGGAACATAGCGATATGTCGATGGATAAAAAGAAAACAGACAAAATGAGCGGCGCCATGTAAGGCTACCACACCGTGCTGGCAAGGGCCGAGCCTACCCGTAATCTGACAATATCGCCAATTTTAGTAGGCACCCGGGTTGACCACTGCGCCCGGGTTTTTTTACCCCCCCTTCCGTTACCCATCTGCCCTCAAACCACTCAAAAAACGGAAAAATTTCACTTTTTCATCGTATCAATTTAACCAGCCCACCCGGGCGAGTCGACATTTGTTTATTAGGGATGCCCGGTGCCAGCATTGATCTGTTTCGCCAACGGCTTCCCAAAAACAATACTCGAAGGGAAAGTAGATGCGCGTACTCGGTAAACAAATCAGGTTCGGTTCTTATTTATTACTGGCAGGGGCCATTCTGGCTCTGCCCACGGCTTTGCCTTCGGCCCCCGCGACCGTGGACGGCGGATCGGCCGTTTCACATAACCATCAACCGGATCAAATACTGGTGCGCTTCAAGCCCGGCACCCCTAAAGCCGTCGTCGACAATTCGCACGGTCCTGTGCCACCCACCAATGCACATGCCTATCAGCTGCTCGACGGGCTGAAGCTGTTCACCCTGCCACCAGGCCAGGATGTGCTTAGCGCCATCGAACATTATAAAAAGAATCCCAACGTCCTCTACGCCGAACCGGATAACATCGTCCAATTGAATGCCACCAACGATCCCTCGTTCAGCAAGCTATGGGGATTGAACAACACCGGACAGAGCGTCAACGGCACCAGCGGTACCAATGATGCCGATATGAATGTGGTAGAGGCCTGGGCCAACACCAGCACAACCGGTGACAGTGGCGTCGTTATCGCTGTGATTGATACGGGCGTGCAATACGATCACCCTGATCTGGCCGCCAATATGTGGACCAATCCGGGTGAGACACCGGCCAACGGCATCGACGATGACGGTAACGGCTATATCGATGACGTCTACGGCATCAACGCCATAACCAATTCCGGCAACCCCATGGACGATAACAACCACGGTACCCATGTGGCCGGTACCATCGCCGCCGTCGGCGATAACTCCGTTGGCCTAACCGGCGTCATGCAGTCGGCCAAGATACTGGCCTGTAAATTTCTCGCCGCCAGCGGCAGCGGTAAAGACTCCGATGCGCTCAAGTGTCTTGACTACATCTACGATTTAAAGATGCGCGGCATCAACATCGTTGTCTCTAACAACTCCTGGGGCAGCAACGGTGGTGGCAGTCAGTCAGTCTCCGACGCCATCGACAAACACCGTCAGGCGGGCATACTGTTCGTCGCCGCTGCCGGAAACAGTAATCTGAATAATGACAGCCAGCCGCACTATCCTTCGAACTATTTTCGCAGCAACATCATCTCCGTAGCTGCCACCGACCAGAGTGACGCCCGTGCCAGTTTCTCCAACTACGGTAATCGCTCGGTGGATGTGGGCGCCCCCGGCGTCAACATCTATAGTTCCATCACTGGCAACAGTTACGCCTATCTACAGGGGACCTCCATGGCGGCACCCCATGTCACAGGCCTGGTCGCTTTATTGAAGGCGCAAGACCCAAGCCGAAATTGGATAACCATCAAGAATCTGATCATCAGCAGTGGTACGCCGGTGGCTGCGCTGTCCGGCCTGACCACCAGTGGTCGTCGCGTGCGCGCCTGGGATAATAACAACCGTGGTGCACTCACCTGTTCCAACCAGACAACCGCGGCGGTAGTCTATCCGCAAACGTCCAACTCCACCAAGATTGCCGGCACGCAGTTGGGCCTGGCTGTCTTGAATATCAATTGTGCTGCCGGCGCCGGTACCGTTAGTGTCACCACCAGCGGCCCCACATCAGTAGGCACAGTCACTCTGCAAGACGACGGACTCGGTTTCGACCAGGTGGCAGGCGACGGCATCTACTCCGGTTACTGGACAGCACCGGCAACCACCGGTACCTACACCTTGACCTTCGCCAACGGTCAGACACAGACCGTCAGCGTCATTGCCAACACCAGCACACGCCAGGCCTACCGCGCACCGGTGTCTATCGCCTACAACCCGCGCACCAGTGCCAGTGCCTTTAGCACCATGGCCGACAACAGTTATGTGTCACTCAGCGGCTATACCGCCTACTACAACATCCCATTCGGTGGTGTGAATGTCTCGACCATTTATGCCACGGCCAAGGGTATCAATATGATGGCCGCCCCCAGCGTCAGCGCCCATGTCTCCGGCAGTAACACTTCGCTGGCCAACGAATCATTCGAGACCCTGGTAGCCGCCTATTGGGACGACCTGGACCTGACCGCCTCCGGCTATGGCCTGCGCGGCTGGTGGAATTACAACTCTGCCGCCACGCCGGTAGGCGAAGTGGTCTATGAATGGAAGGGCAAACAGAAGTCGACCAATAATCTGGTTCAGGTGCAGATTGTTTACTCGGCCAATTCATCCGATATCGAGATGCACTACATCGCCACCGACAACAATGCCGATTCAGCCACCGTCGGCGTGCAGGTGGACTGGGTGCGCGCAGCCACCCAGAGTTATAATTTCTCCAACAGCGATCTGGCTGCGGGCAAGGCCTGGAAGTGGAGCCTGGACAACGGTGAACCCAGTGTCGATGCCGGCGCCAATCAAAGCGTGGCCGGTAACGCCTTGGTCAACCTGACCGGCACTGCCAATGACCCCGATGGCGGAACCTTGAGCTACGCTTGGTCACAGGTCTCCGGAACCTTGGTGACCCTCTCAGGCGCGCATACCTTGACACCGTCTTTCTACGCGCCCAATGTCGACGGCAATATCGTTTTACAATTGACCGCTACCGATGATGCCGGTCAGAGTAAATCAGATACGGTAACTGTGACCGTTACCGCCGGTGCCCCGGCGGGCAGCCTGCAGTTTAACAATGTCAGCTACTCCTACAATGAAAACGCCGGCAACGCCACCATCACGGTAACACGCAGTGGTGGCAGCGCGGGCGCAGTCAGCGTCAACTACACCACCGCCGATGGCAGCGCCAGCGCCACCAGCGACTACACCTACACCACCGGCACCTTAAGCTGGACCGACGGTGACACAACTGCCAAGACATTCAATGTCCCCATCACTAACGACAACACCATCGAGAGCAATGAGACCGTCAGCCTCTCTTTATTGAATCCTACCGGTGGCGCCACCCTGGGTACCAGCGGCGCAACACTAACTATCGTCAACGACGACAGCTACGGCACCATCGCCTTCAAGAACAGTAACTATAGCGTTAACGAATCCGGCCCCAGCGCCACCATAACCGTATCACGCACGGGCGGCAGCAGCGGTGCAGTTTCGGTAAACTATGCCAGCGCCAATGGCACGGCCACCGCTGGCAGCGACTATACTGCTGTGAGTAGTTCATTGAATTGGGCCGATGGCGACAGTACCGACAAGAGCTTCAGCATTACCATCACCAACGACGCCAGCATCGAAGGTGACGAGACTGTACTGCTGAGTTTGAGTGGTGTCAGTGGCGGGGCCACCCTGGGCACAAGCAGCGCCACACTGGCCATCGTCGACAATGATTTCCCCACCGCCGGCAGCCTGGGATTGAGTGCAACGTCATACAGCGTGAATGAAAATGGCGCCAAGGTCACCATCACCGTCAATCGCGTAGGTGGCAGCTCCGGCGCAGTCAGCATTGGTTATGCAACCAGCAATGGCACGGCCAGCTCTAGTAGTGACTACACCGGCACCAGCGGCACGTTGAGTTGGGCAGATGCCGAGACCACAGCCAAGACCTTTGACGTCACTATTAACGACGATAGTTTCTACGAAGGTGACGAGACCTTTACCGTTTCACTGTCCGGCGCAACCGGTGGAGCCAGCGTCGGCACCGCCAGCGCCACAGTCACCATCGTGGAAAATGAATCCGGCGCGACCGGCACAATCGCCCTGGCCAGCAGCAGCTACAGTGTCTCCGAGACAGGTGGCAGCGTCACCCTCTCGGTCACACGCAGTGGCGGCAGTGACGGCAGCGTCAGCGTCAACTACGCCAGCGCCGACAACACCGCCCTGGACGGACAGGATTACACGGCCGTATCCGGCACATTGACCTGGAGCAATGGCGATAGCGCCAGCAAGACCATCACGGTCAATATTAGCGATGACAGCAACGCCGAGGGCAGCGAAACTTTCTCCATCGGTTTGTCGGGTATCGTCGGCGCCACCCTGGGTGGTGACTCGGCAACCATCACGATTATCGATGACGAAACCAGCGGCAGCAGCGGCAACCAGGCACCGTTGGCAGTCGAACTGCTTTCACCGATGGACGGCGAAACCGGCGTCGACGGTAACAGCGTCACCTTCGAGTGGTACTCCACCACCGATGCGGACGGTGACCCGGTCAGTTACGTACTGGAGTACTGTACCGATGCTGATCTTCTGAACTGCGTAGGTGTGCAGGTAGCACATGCGATGCAACAATCACCGCAACTGATCGCCGGTCTGGGCGGCGGCATGGGCATGGGTATTCTGCTGTTCGGCCTGGTCGGCACCAACACCCGTCGCCAACGGCTGATACGTGCAGCGACACTGATCGCGGCGGCCCTGATACTTAACGCCTGTCAACCGGTAGCAGCGCCCGCACCTGGCAAGGAGATCATGGGCCAGACCGTCACCGGCCTGCAAGCCGGAACCACATACTACTGGCGCGTCATCGCCAGTGATGATAAGGGTGCCGAGACACCGAGCACCACCTGGAGCTTCACCACCTTGTAAACTACGATCCAAAAAAACGCCCCCGAAAGGGGGTGTTTTTTTTACTGTTGATGTGTATGGCCAGATCCGGTAGCAAGCGACTCCCGCATACGCCACATCCAACGGCTATCGGCTGATATAAACGGAATTAAAGGTACCTATGAACATTTCACTCACACCGTTGTTGTCCAGGTCAGAAAATCCCACTCCACCCTCTGCAATCTCATCAAAAAACTGCGGTGACTCCCATATCACCTTACCCTGCATGATATCGATAACCTGCACATAGTCTTTGAATACGGCAGTCATATTCCTGGAATTTGCATCTATCCTGTTTTGAACCAACTCCTTCAATCCTGGAAAATAGTGGGACGTCAGCAAACGAAAATCCTCGTCGAACACAAAAACATTTCTGTATTCCAACAAATCATTGAGATATTCCTCGCCGAGCACTATAAACTCTTTACGGGCATCACCCACCACATCCGCCACCAATAAAACACCCGACTGATCTATATGCGATATTTCTTCATACCGGTTTTCACCTTCGACCCTACGCAGAAGCAATACCTTGCTACCGGTGGAGACAACTATCCTCCCTGTCGCAGCGTTATCGGGTTCAAGAAATTCTATAGACGCCTGGCAATAGTAACTCGCGTATTGCTGCATTGAGCCACCCACCCACAGCACCGTGTCTGTTTTTCCGTCCGCCAACACCAACCTGTTGTCTCTGGTCAAAAAGTGACCGTCCGGAACGCCATCATCATTGATATCCAAAAACGTCACGCCACACGCGGATATACTTTGACTCGTTGTGATATCGTGTTGAGTAAACATATTCAGCTGGGTGTCATAAACACTATAGATGAGATTATTTTTATACCCCCCACCCTGCGGGGGATAAATTGTTTTATAACCCGCCTGCACCAACTCCCCAATGCCATCCCCATCCAAGTCAAATGACCTCGGTGGTGTAGTCATATACACACCCCTGTTATCGTATACGCTATCAACCCTCGACAAATTTTCTGGATCAAAAACCGCATAATCATGTGATTGGTAAAATGCCAATTTACGCGTTGTTGGATTAGTTTTTATTGGCACACCCCATCTAAAGGGATAGTCAAAATAATCCTCCATAATAGACCCTACGTTGACGACCGCATATGCAACATCAGACGGCCGGGTTACGAAGTCAAATGACACATACCCTGGCACACCTCCCCGGGAAACCACCAGCTCATTGACGCCATCGCTATCCAAGTCCGCAACCTGCGAATTGTAGAAATAACTGGAAAATGATTGATTTAACGACCACTCGAGAGACAACGTGGAACTGGACGCATCAAACCCCACCACCGTGAAGTAAGTACTGTTGTAAACAATCTCCGCCTTATCATCGCCATCGACATCACCAACAAAAAACTGATTCCTGCTGACAGAGGCCGCATACTCCCACACCTTCGCCTTTGCGGCTAATGAGTAGGCGACATAGCCCTTGTCCGAACTTCCAACAAATTCATTCTTTCCATCGCCATCGACATCACCGATACCGATATAGCCAACTATTGCAGAATCGAATGACCACTCCTTCACCAAACCCTGTTCAAGCGGATCAAATTCGTAGACCTCACCATAACCAAAGGCGATTTCAATATTGCTGTCACCATCCAGATTACCTAACCGAAAAGAGCGATTCGAAGCCCCGTCGGGAAGCGGCAGTGACGCCAACACCCGGCCACTCTCAATATCCACAATTTTGTATGAATAGGTATAGACGAAATTCGTCTCCTCCATAGTCAGATAGACCAACTCCCCCCGACCATCACCATTCAAATCCGCCATCTGACAAACATTCAATGTATCGTAGCTATTGTAGTAACCGTACCTAGCCCCCAAGTCCACATACTTTGAAACCGTCTTGGTCTTTCCCGATACGATGGCATAGCCATCGGTCGTACAAGCCACGTAATCCAAATACGCGTCGTCATCGAATCGGGTTGCAAACACCGAAATGATTTCTCTGTCCTTTGCACCCCGATAGCCTTGCCACTCCTTATCCTGATGCAATGGATACGAATACCACTCCACCTTCAGTGTTCCATCCACCATACTCCCCACAAAGATGGATCGGGCATCACTGGCCAATACCCTCTTCACACCATCACCGTATAGGTCGTCAATCACAAAACTATTGAAATTCGGTGCTGCATTTTGTTGCGTGACCAAGGGATACCTTGGATTATCGCTGTACACCATGGCGGAGCCATCCACGCCGACAGTCACCCCCTGTGAGGTAACCGCCACCTGCCAGTTGAATTTGACCTCGCCTTCAAGCAACGGACCGGTCGGCGTCCACAACAGGGCGCCGGTGCCGTCTATCGACATGCCATCCGGAGAGGCAGACAATGCATAACCGACCTCAGCTGACGAACTTGCCTTCACGGAAAAGGAATGCTGAACTCCATATTGGACCCGTTCGGGAAAGCTGGCCTGAACACTGAAATCCACAGGCACAATTCGGGCTGACACTGGAATGGAATAAATAACGAGTTCACGGGAGTTTGCGGCTATAAACTTGATCTCATCTTTAAGATCACCCTGCGCTGTGGCGTCGAGATCAATAGCCACATCCAGGTGCAACAACGGGTCATCGATATACGCCGGCTTCTCTATCGCCTGCAGAGACAACCATTCCGGAGCCGTATAGCGTGTCAAAGATCGGGTATCAATTCCTTCGTCGACCACCTGATTAAGTATCACGTGTGTTTTTTCAGGGGGGTCTAGAAGCTGCTGGTTTGCGGGTAGGCTGCCGGGAGCCACTGTTAAAAACTCCAGCCTGTCCTTGTCAAATCTTACGAAAGGCACATGGGCATCATCTACCGCCACATGTAACTCATAACCCACAGCCGCCAGGTCATCCGGGGAGAGGAAAAGTCTGAATTTCTTTACATCGATGGCGGTAAAATAAAACGCTTTGCTTTGCCCGCTTGATACAGCGTCATTGATAACTGCATAGTTAAATAGAGAACGGCCTTCGGGCAAAATCGAAAAATCCACTACACCGTTGTTCGCCGTGACCGTGATCTTGTAGGTCTTGGATTTTTCGGCCGTGAAGGTATAGGAGGCCTTTACATCAAAAATTTCGCCCTTTACCTGCTTGCCCAACTTGATCGTACCGCGATAAGACTCTTCCGTATGGTTACCGCGGATATCACATGACGAAACGGCTACCACAGCAACAAAGAACAACAATATACCGGACCAATACTTCAATGTTTTATTATTTTTCATCATCCACAATCCCAGGGCGAATTCCACAACGTCCACTGTTGGCACGGATCAGTTGATCTCCCGCACCAAGACCTATAAGAGGCTCATAATATCACGAGAATAGAACAGCACTGCAAACAAATATGCTATAGCACCACGGAGTGCCTAACCATCGACAAACCGGGATATGCGCCAAAGCTGTAAATCAGTCACTTGCGGTGTTTAAGAGTGAGGGAACAGCCAAACCTAACTCCTGTCAAAGCAAGTAATGCAGCTGATTGTATGTCACATTGCAACATCACACCCGTTCTCAAACATTGATCTCCGCTCACCCTCTGCCTTATAGGAAATCAAACGTAATATTGAGTACAGAAGGGGGATTAATAAGCACACTTCATAAACCTCAACACATAAATGTCCACCCTGTGTAATCTAGGGTAATGTCCGTTCATAACAAAACCCACTATGCTTCACCCCGTTAGGTCAGCATGTCTGCACACAAGCAGTTCTGCACGGAAGCGATGCTGACTCCCTACCTTCCCGGTGGTATAGGCTACATAGCACCGCCCGTCTTTCCGGGCGGTGCGTGGCCTCCCCCCTCTGCCATCCAACTCTTTGTTAAAACGGGATAATTAGAAGCTATCCGCGCCCCATACAAATCTGCATCCACAATTCCTTAATTTTACACTAAACTAATCCCCGTGGTCCCAATCCTGGAAGATTTACCTCATGGTATTAAGCAACCGATATCTGAATTTAGGTGAACGTTTTTATCAACGGATCGCCCCCGCGCCTGTAGCCAAGCCGGCCCTGATCATCTTCAACCATGACCTGGCGGCGCAATTCAAAGGCTCACTGAGCACGCTGGATGATGCCATTCTGGCAGAGATGTTTTCCGGCAATCAGCTTCACGAAAGCTGTCAGCCCCTGGCCATGGCCTACGCCGGTCATCAATTTGGCCAATTCAATCCACAACTGGGTGACGGCCGCGCCATCTATCTTGGCGAACTCACGCGCCAGGACGGTGGCGTCATGGACGTGCAATTGAAGGGCTCGGGACGCACGCGTTTTTCGCGCAACGGCGACGGCCGCGCAGCTTTGGGGCCGGTGTTGCGCGAATACCTGGTCAGCGAGGCCATGCACAAACTACACGTGCCGACCACGCGTGCCCTGGCAGCGGTCACTAGCGGCGAACCGGTGATGCGCGAACAATTTATCCCCGGCGGCGTGATCACGCGCGTTGCCTCCAGCTTTATCCGTGTGGGTAGCTTTCAATATTTCGCCGCGCAGGGCGACTACCACTCAGTGAAACGGCTGGCCGACTATGTCATCGAGCGCAACTATCCCGAACTGACGCAACTGGACAACCCCTACCTGTCACTGCTGGAAAGCATCGTACAACGCCAGGCGCGGTTGATCGCGCAGTGGATGCAGTTGGGATTCATCCACGGCGTCATGAACACCGACAACATGTCTATCGCCGGCGAGACCATCGACTACGGCCCATGCGCCTTTATGGATGGCTATCGTCACAACCAAGTTTACAGCTACATAGATCAATATGGCCGCTACGCCTACAACCAACAACCGTCCATCGGCCTGTGGAACCTAACCCGTTTGGCAGAATCTCTGTTACCCCTGTTCGACGATGACACCGATAAGGCTGTAGCACTGGCCAAGAACGTTCTTGATCAATACGCCTCACACTATGAACAGGCGTGGCTGGCAGGCATGCGCGCCAAGTGCGGCCTGAGCGCATGCGCTGACGATGCAGAAGACAAGGCGTTGATCGAATCCCTGCTCGATCTGATGGCCGATACCCGCGCCGACTTCACGTTGACATTTTATTATTTGTCGCAACTAAACACCCAGACCGACGACAAAGACCAGGCACTGCACACACTATTCACCCGACCGGCCACCATCGACACCTGGTTAAAACACTGGCGTGAACGCCTGAGACTAGAGACCCACAGCGACAGCGAACGACAGGCCCGGATGCAATCGGTCAACCCAATCTATATTCCGCGCAATCATCAGATCGAGACGGTAATCCGCGCCGCAGAAGATAACAACGACTTCGCCCCCTTCCACGCCCTGCACGTCGTGCTGCAAAACCCATTTCACTATCAAGCGGGCAAGGACAATTACTTGTTGCCGCCCAAGCCGGAAGAAGAGGTGCAGCAGACATTTTGTGGTACCTGAAATGCGAACCGATCGAGCGCCCGTGCCTGTAGACATCGGTTAATCTTACCTGACGACCAACGCACAAACCGACACCACCCGTCTACTGCGGGTGGATAGTCATTATACGGGCGCGACCGTGCCATTGCGCTGATAAGGAGCAACTGCTTGCGACACCCCCACCTGAAAATCGAACGCCTGCAGGGGCCACTGACAGCAGCAGACCGACAGTCAGTCATCAATATCATTCTGCACTACTTCCCAATACCCAACGTCGTCGACAAAATGCTGGATTTTCATCTGGCCCACTCCGACGCGGTAATCGTGGCACGCCTGCAGGGTCGCCTGATCGGGCTATCGCTGGCGTGCAAGCTGCACGCACAGACACCGTATGCCAGACGGCCGTTGAACATCGTATTTGAACGCGCACTGTTCGTCGATCCCGAGGTGATGTTTCGTGGCCTGGGCAAACGCCTGATCGTGGCGACCCTGCGCAATCTGTTGGGTTGGTTCTGGTTCGGCAGACGCTTTGCCGTAATCTGTCGTACGCAAAATCCGACGGTGGCGCGCATGTTGAAAAAATTCCAACAGGCCTTTCCCAAACCCGGTGAGCCCCTGCCAGACGACATCCTGGCCTTTGGCCGACGTCTGTTACCGCAACTGGGCGCCACCGAACTGGAAGCCTCGGGGCGGTTGGCCGGCAGCCTGGACGAATTCAAGGACTACGACCACACCGAGATCTGGCAACGCTACTACCACATCCGCGATGACGCCTACGAACAGATGATATTGAACAACGCCTTTGTTCAGCGCGATGGTCGTATATTAAACAGAGGCCATTTGCTATTCTTCACCGCCTATTCAAAACCGTGGCAGCTGATGCGTTATCTGTTTAACTGAAAAAAATCGTAGCGCAAAAAAAAGAGCCGGGCATTAGCCCGGCTCCTTATCTTTTTACACCTTCAGATCAGAACGCCAGACCGATACCCAAAGTGGTATAGGACAAACCATCGGCGGTAAAGTAACCCACCTCAGGCATAAACTTGAAACCGTTACCGGCGGCGCCTGGGCCGATAGCGGCTGTCAGTGTCACACCAGGGATGGCAATCGAATCGCTGACCGCATCACCACCGATCGAACGATAGATATATTTCGGACCTGCGGTCAGACTGAAAAACTCGCTGAAGTTATAGGTAATAAGTACTGTTGGATAGAGGTCAAGATAGGTTGTCTTTACGGTATTATCACCGCTACCCGATTCGATGGAAGAGTAAGCAAACCCAAAATCACCAGACAAGACAAAACCACCGGCCTTTATGAATTGATATTTGGCATCGATTTCCGCCGCCATGGGATAAAACTTAATACCCAAATCAAGATTTTCCACAATACCACGACGATAGGTGAACTCAGGCACAACGTAGGTAATACTTTCCTCCACGCCACCAACCGGTTCATCAGCCAGCGCAACCTTGGTTTGCACCATGTTCAATCCACCTTCAGACTCCCCCGGCGCCAGGGTATTGGCCGTTTGCATGGTAGTAAAACTGACACAACCCGACAGGGCAAATGTCAGTAAAAATATTATGGAGACCACTTTTTTCATCTTTTTCATCCCTTGTGTGTGATTAGTAGTAGATGGAATCATACCAGCAACAACCATCTTGCCAGTGATGTACATTTTAGACTATCCACCAAATAATAATCCTTATATTGTTCATAAAATAGCGCCGCCAGCGAACAAAGCGCTGGACTGTAAACAAGCCAATGGCGGCCAGAATCTAACGTTTGCAACACAACTGCGTTGCAGTGTGCAGCAACACAAAAAACAATAGCCACAGAAAAATATCAGACGTTCAAGAGGGAAAGTCTTAAACACGAGCTCAAATGTAACGCCGAACCCGCTATACAGCCAAACGAAAAACGACTAAAAATACAGGCAACAGACCAGCCCCGCATTAGCCTGCGCGAATACTTTTTATACCACGATAATCTATTTGCCCTGTTACTCGACGGCGCCGAAAAACTTACACCTTTAAGCTACACCTCAATACAAATACACCGCACCCGAATCGATGGCGCAATTTGTTGGTGTATCCGCAGCGCAGTCGTTCACCTGATTGCCGCCAACGCCCGTGGCTGCACTGGCGTCGTATTGTGTACCGATGGCGAGGGAGCGCCCGTTGCCGCTCAAGCCTAAAGATCGACCAAACTCCATACCTTGTTGGGTATTACTGGGTTTAACGTAGGCACGCTGTTGCCAACCACTGGCGTTATATTCAAACAGGTAGACAGCCCCTGCGTAAAACAGGCTGTCATCGTCCTGGCCGATTTCAGTATCATTTACACCGTTAGCACCACTGTTATCATTCAGCGCAGACACTGCGATCAGTTTACCGTCACCACTGATGCTAACCATCTCTCCAAAACCATCGCTGGCCTCGGCATTTGACGCCTTGAGGTAGGCCTGCTGGGTCCAGACACTTCCATTGCGCGTAAAGACGTAGGCTGCGCCCGAGTATTCGGCTGAGTTGTCCTGCTGGTCGACGTTTGTCGCCTGGGCACCGGTGGCGCCGCTACTTTCACCAAAGGCACCCACCACCAAACGGCTGCCATCCGCGCTTATATCGACGCTAATACCGAAATTGTCACCCGAATCGGTATTCGAAGCCTTCAAATAGGCCTGTTGTGTCCAGAGATTATTGGCGCGACTAAAGACATAGACGGCGCCCGAGGACGGGGCATCATTGTTGGATTGCTCAGTTGTTCCGCCCGATGTCCCTTTGGCATTGGACGCCTCGTCATTGGCACCAATAGAGAGCAGGCTACCGTCGGCGCTTAGTGACACTGCGCAACCAAATCTATCCCCATTCTCGGCATTCGATGCAGCCAGCACCTGCTGCTGTGACCAGACATAGCTTTTTCGCACATAGACATAGACATTGCCTGGGCCCATATTTCCGCCAGGGCCACTGAAAAAGGAACCTACTGCCAAGGTGGTACCGTCATGATTGAGTGCCAGCGCGTTACCGAAGCGATCACCATAATCGGAATTACTGCCCTTGATATAGGCCTGCTGCGCCCAACTGCCATCATCGCGGCGACCAAAAGCATAGACTGCACCGGCATCCCCCTGACTGTTATCAAACTGATTGCCATTGATCTGCTGACTAGCGCTTTTCTCGAACGGCGCACCGACGGCAATGACCTTCCCGTCGCCGCTAACAGTCAACACCTCGCCAAAGCGATCCCTACTATCAGGATTGGATGCCTTGATATAGGCCGTCTGTCGCCAACTACCATCGGCCCTCTTTTCAAACACGTATACCGCACCGGAATCAGTAGCATTGTCGTCCTGTTGGGCGGCGGGAATATCGTTAGCGGCAGTGCCAAAGGTGCTGCTATCCTCGCCGCGCGCGCCCACCACCAATGTCGCACCATCGTCACTCAGCGCCACCGAACTGCCGAAATTATCTCCCCACCCGGGATCTGCCACCGGATCATAGATGCCGGTATTGGACGCCTTGAAATAACCTATCGCATCAACCAGGTTACCGCTAACCGTCACCTCCGCCGAATCGCTGCAACCATTTTCGTTACAGCTTTGCAGCACGAAGCGCGCGTTGGTACGCAGGTAAAGTGGTACCGTAAGATCATATTGTTGCACACCGGGGGCAATGGCCCCGCTCACCGGTGTGAAACCCGAGGCACCATCGGCATTTTCCATAAGCAGATAAAAACCGGCGTCAGCCACATCGCTCCAGGTAAAGCGAAAGCTCTTCATCCCCAACGACAGACTCACCGCAGCCGCCACCGCAGGTGGAGGACCTAGCGTGATCTGCGAATCATCCTTCTCCTGATCCTTGTCCTTCTTGTCACCCCCACCGCCACCACCGCAAGCGGTCAACAACATCAGCAACAACACACCAATCGACAATACGCCCGACCTACAGCCCATGACACACCTCCACACCATAACCTGTTCACCCACTCAACACTGTGTCATGGCAAAGACACAGCAACCGGCAGCGGATAAAACCCCGTACCATCGCCGATCTGTCCCATACGATTAGATCCCCAACTTTTCAACCGGATGTTAGTCACATTGGCCCGCGTCTCACGGGTAATAACAGAAAAATGGTTGCTACCGGCTGCCAGCGGCAGCGGGGCGTTACTGGTCAGCACACTGACACAGCTATTTGACACGTCGCTAAAGGAATTGCAGACAGGCACGGGATAACTCGACGTGCTGAAGGCCGGATTGCCCAAGGTACCCAAAGCAGTTCCAGCCCAGCTCCAATAGCGATACTGGGTTGGAGCAACCAGACTGTCAGCCGTCATGGCGATTGCAACATAATTACCAATCTCGAAATCGACGACATTCGCCAGATATTGAACACATTGATCAGCAGTGTAATCGTATTGCGCGCAGACCCTTGTGGCGGTAAGCACATCATTGCCGGTGTGAGTCAAATACCTCCAGTGCCCCCAGCCATACAGACTGCCATCGGCAAACAGCGCAAACGCACCCCCATTGGAAGCGCCGATTTTTACGATGTTCCCCGCCAGGTATTGATCACAACTTTGTGTATCGGCATTGAACTGCAAACA
>DKAX01000043.1 GCA_002450975.1 Proteobacteria bacterium UBA6915 | reverse complement strand
TGCAGCAATACCTGCGCATCAAGGGCGAGTTCCCTAACACACTGGTTTTTTACCGGATGGGCGATTTTTACGAGCTTTTTTTTGAAGATGCCCGCAAGGTTGCCAAACTTTTAGACATTACCCTGACCGCGCGCGGCCAATCCGCGGGTGAGCCCATCCCCATGGCGGGGGTGCCTTACCATGCGGCGGATAATTATTTAGCCCGCCTGGTGCGTCAGGGGGAGTCGGTGGCCATATGCGAGCAGATCGGCGACCCGGCCGCCAGCAAGGGACCGGTGGAGCGCAAAGTGGTACGCGTTATCACACCCGGCACCTTGACCGAAGAGGCCTTGCTGGAAGAACGCCGTGACAATCTCATCGTTGCTATCGAACACGCCACCAAGAGCTGGGGACTGGCCAGCCTGGATCTGACCAGTGGGCGATTCGTTGTCATGGAACTGCCTGATATCACCGCCCTCAACGAGGAGCTGGCCCGTCTGCGCCCGGCGGAGCTGTTGGTCAACGAAAACACACCTACAGACAAACTGCCCGAGTACAAACGCGGCCTGCGCCGCCAGGCCCCGTGGCACTTTGAGCTACAGACCGCCCGTCGTTTATTGACCAGCCAGTTGGGCACCCGTGATCTGGCCGGTTTTGGTTGCGACCACCTCAACAATGCCGTGGCCGCCGCCGGCTGCCTGTTGAATTACGTGCAGGAGACCCAGCGCACCGCCCTGCCCCATATCCGCGCTATCCAGGTGGAACAGCGTCACGACAGCGTCCTGCTGGACAGCGCTACCCGGCGTAATCTGGAGCTGGAGTTCAATCTGGCCGGAGGGACCGACAATACCCTGGCCTCGGTATTTGATCGCACCGCCACTCCCATGGGCAGCCGCTTATTCCGACGCTGGCTCAATCGCCCCCTGCGTAACCAGCAAACCCTGCAGGAGCGCCTGCAGTCACTGGAAACGATCATCGACCAACACCTGTACGAACCGCTCTTTCCCCTGTTGCGTCAGGTGGGTGATATGCAACGCATACTTACCCGGGTAGCCCTCAAGAGCGCCCGCCCGCGCGACCTCAGTCAACTGCGCAACGCCCTGGGCATCCTGCCACCACTGCAAGCCCATATCGATACCTTGGATTCGCCCCTGATCAGGCGTTTGCAGCGGGAGATGGGCGAGTTTCCACAGTTACATGAGCTATTGGTCAAGGCCATCATCGAGACTCCGCCGGTCCTGATCCGCGACGGCGGTGTCATCGCCGAGGGTTTCGACAGTGAACTGGATGAGCTGCGCACCCTCAAGGACAACGCCGGCCAATACCTGATCGACCTGGAGCAGCGGGAACGGGAACGTTCCGGCATCGCTACCCTCAAGGTCAGTTACAACCGCGTACACGGCTACTACATCGAAGTGGGCCGTGCCCAGGCGGACAAGATCCCCGACGACTACCAACGCCGCCAGACCCTCAAGGGCGCCGAACGCTACATCACACCGGAGCTCAAGGCCTTCGAAGACAAGGTACTCAGTGCTAACGAAAAGGCGCTGGCGCGGGAGAAGTGGCTGTACGATCAGCTGCTGGAACAGTTGGGGCAACATTTGGCCGAGTTACAGACCTGCGCCGCCGCCGTAGCGGAACTAGACGTTCTCAGCAATCTGGCGGAGCGCGCCGTCGCCCTGAACCTGTGCCGCCCGCAACTGGATGATCAACCGGGTATCGAGATCGAGGGCGGACGCCACCCGGTGGTGGAACAGGTATTGGACCAGCCTTTTATCGCCAATGACACCCGCCTGGACAACAAGCGGCGCATGCTTATCATCACCGGTCCCAACATGGGCGGTAAGTCGACCTATATGCGCCAGACCGCGCTGATCACCCTGCTCGCCTGCGTCGGCAGCTATGTGCCGGCGGACAAGGTGCGCATCGGTCCGGTCGACCGTATCTTCACCCGCATCGGCGCCGCCGACGACCTGGCCAGCGGCCGCTCCACCTTCATGGTGGAGATGACCGAGACAGCTAACATCCTGCACAACGCGACGGAACAAAGTCTGGTACTGATGGATGAGATAGGGCGCGGCACCAGCACCTTCGACGGTCTGTCGCTGGCCTGGGCGTGTGCGGCCCATCTGGCGCAAAAGGCTCGGGCCTATACCCTGTTCGCCACCCACTATTTCGAATTGACCACTCTGCCGGAGTTTTACGCCGGTATCGTCAACGTCCACCTGGACGCCATGGAGCACAACGACCGTATCGTTTTCATGCACAGCGTCAAGGAGGGGCCGGCCAATCAAAGTTACGGCCTTCAGGTGGCGGCCCTGGCGGGCGTGCCGCAGACCGTCATTCAACAGGCGCGCAAGAAGCTGGTCGAGCTGGAGAACAAGAGCGCGGCGGCGGCGCAACCATCACGGCAGATTTCACTGTTTGATCTGCCGGAAGCGATCGAAGCGGTAGCCCTTGAAGCCGAACCGGCCCCACTGTCATCACATCCGTTGCTTGCAGAAATTGAATCTCTGTCCACTGACGACCTGACGCCCCGCCAGGCCCTGGATATTATCTTTAAATGGCAGCAATCCCTGCGCACTGGCCAATAACCGTCGCAGGTAATAAAATGGCCCGGCATAAATTATTTGGCAGGAGTGAACCGCATGACCTTCGTCGTAACTGAAAATTGCATCAAGTGTAAATATACCGACTGTGTGGAGGTCTGCCCGGTCGACTGTTTTCACGAAGGACCCAATTTTCTGGTTATCGACCCTGAAGAGTGCATCGACTGTACCCTGTGTGAACCGGAGTGCCCGGCCGAGGCGATCTTTGCCGAAGATGATGTCCCCGCCGGTCAGGAACAATTCGTCGCCCTGAATGCGGAGCTGGCGAAAAAGTGGCCGGTCATCACCCAGATTAAACCTGCACCCGAAGACGCCGATCAATGGAACGGTGCGGAAAACAAGCTGCAATACCTGGAGCGCTAGACGGCGGCAGCGCCGGTCCCCATGTCAAAAGGCGCTCTACAAGGTGACCTGTTCTCGGCCTCTGAGTCCGGCATTTCTGCTGCGGATATTATCCTGGTCGATTTTGCCGATGATCCCTTCGATGCGCTGATCGAACACCTGCTCAACAACTACCACGACCGGTTACCCGACCTGCACGGCATTGTCGTGCTGATGCCCGATATGACACCGGCCTTTCGTCTGCGCCAGAAACTGCTGGCACTGATGGAAAAAGAGTATGGCCACAGCGCCTTGCTGGGTCCGCACATCACCACCCTGCACGGATGGGTGGAGCAAAACGTGTTGACCGCGTTACCGATTCAATCGCCTCTGCGCTGCGAACTCATGCTGGTAGAGGCCTTGCGCCGTTTTCCGTCTCTATTAGGTCAGGCCAATCCCTGGCTGTTGGCCGATAACCTACTCGCCCTGTTCGACGATTTGTCTCTCAATCAAGTCGAACTACCTGACAATCTTGAGCAATTCATTGCTCGTCTGGCACAAGGCTACGGCATTGACCGGCAAACCTTGTCTGCACTTGGCCAGGAAGCCAGGTTAGTACATACGTTGTGGAGTGCCTGGCATCAGACATTGCAGGAAAATCAGGTTGCCGACGGGCAAACGGCCTATGTGGCGGGACTGCAACAAAGCCTGGATTGCCTGACCAGTCTTGATCACTTGTATATCGTCGGCTTTGATCAGGTCATGCGTAGCGAAGGGCGATGGCTGGAACAGGCCATGGACAATACCAATGTTACCCTTATCGTTCAGGGGCAACCCCAATATCCGATTGCCGAATACGGCCCGTATACAACACTCGCTGAATTGCTCTCTCCCTGGCAGACACAATTGAGCCGCCAAGGTACGGTCAACAGCCCCCCCC
>DKAX01000220.1 GCA_002450975.1 Proteobacteria bacterium UBA6915 | reverse complement strand
GCAATTAATATTGCAGGCCAAAGGTCGGTCAGGAGTCGCGGCATTGGCGTTAACTGCATTGGTGCTGTGCGCGGTGGTTTTGACCATTGCCGGCGTACCGATGGTCGCATGGCTTGCCTTTGTCCTGTCGGTCATGATTGTGGTGGTAGTTGTACACGGCATGCTTGTCAGGCCGCTGCGTCGCGGACGGGGGTGGTGATGAGGCTAGCGTGTTTGGTATTTGGGCTGATGTTTGTGGTCGGCGTGCGCGCCGCAGATATCTACACGCTGATTGGCGGTGGCCCCGTTCTGCACAATTCCCAGGGGCAGATAGAGCTCAATGTGAAATGGGTTCAGCAGGTCATTGCCAACAAGGTACCGGGTGCGGAGATTACGACGTTTTATACCGATGGTGCGGACCCGCTTCCCGATGTGGTCGCCTATGATCCATCCTTGCTGGCCAAATCGCATTTAACACCATTGGCCCTGGTGTTCGATAACTATGTCAATAATATGGAAACCTATTACAACCATTCGGTTGCCAATGTGCAGGGAACTACGCGCAAGGAATTATTAAGTGCAGAATTGGCGGAACGGTTTAAGCAGCTACGGTCTGGCGAACGTGTTACCTTGGTCTATAACGGTCATGGGGCATACGATGACGACGATTTTAATCGTAATTCGCTGAAGTTGTGGGGCAGGAGCTATTTGAATGTATATGAATTCGAGCGTTTGTTGGCATCCATTGATCCCGATGCATCTGTACGTTATGTAATGACGCAGTGTTATTCCGGCGCCTTTACGCGTGCTGTATTTAAGGGGGCTGATCAGGGTGAGGCTGTGCTCGGCGGCAAGCGCTGCGGCTTTACCGCTGAGTCAGCCACGCGTAAGGCAGAGGGCTGTTCAGCCAGCCTTTTGGTGAATGATTACCGTGACTACACTACCTATTTTTTTGCCGCGCTGGACGGCAAGGACAGGTTGGGGGCTAAGTTGACGGTTAGCGCCGATAGAAATGGTGATGGATCGGTCAGTTTGTATGAAGCACACTATTACGCTATCGAGCAAGGCGTCAGTACGGATTTGTCACGATCAACGAGCGAGGCCTATCTGGAGGATTGGCTGCCCTGGAGTGTGCGTTGGCAGGCCTTGCCCCCGGCGGATAATATTTACGGTGAGGTCGCCGAACGCGTCGCGCGTAACAACGGAATGGCTGATTATGCTGATTCCGTATCCAAACTACAGCAATTGCGCGCTGAGGAAGATAGCGTGCTCTCGGAAATGCTGGGGAAATATAGTGACATCGACAATCAGATGAAGGACCTCCGTGATGAGGTGAGAGAGGGGCTAGTGCAACGGTGGCCTCAGTTGCGATATCCTTATACTGACAATTTCATGGCTCTTATATCAAACGCAAAGTCTCTTCAACAGATCACGGGTTATTTGCAGGGTGAAGAACGGTTTATTAGGTTGCGGGGAATGCAGGAGCAGTTGGATCAGCTGCAAGCGGCGTCTCTTCAGCAGGAGCGGAGGTTGACGCAGGTCGACAAGGTTATACGTTATAAACGGTTGTCCGGCTTGTTGGTCTACTTCGAACGCCAGGCTGATGAGAAGGCGCGCGCTGATTTTCAAACCATCGTGTCGTGTGAGCAGGGCGGGCTGTAGCTTTCAAATCATGGCGGNNCAATTCAGGGTATATCCTTTATCAGGGCGTGACGACGTCGATCATGTAATAGTGCAGTGGCGAGAACTCGAAAACTTTGCTCCGAAAAATATTTTTTTAAGCAGTCATTGGATGTCCGCGTGGCTTGATCTGGTCTGGGCAAGCGAGAAGGTTTATGTGCTCGAGGCGGTGAGGGCTGATGTTGTCTGTCTGCTGGCATTCTTTGTTGAGCAAACGGCTTTGCGTTCTCGTTTTATCCCGTTCAATGCATGGTCGCTGAATGAATCACTAGCCCCGCACTTGGATTTTACAATTGAATATAACAATTTCTTAGTTCGTCAGGATGCCGAAGAAGTAATTCCGCAGGCATTGCAGTTTTTGCTTGGGCAGGTAAAAGGCTGGGATGAGTTGGTGTTGCCCAACGTCCTGGCAGATTCTCCCTTGTCTCAGTTGTCGGCGCAACTGGTGCACAATTATCGTACCTATGATATTCGTAAAACAAATACCTATAGTGTTGATCTAAAGCACTTTGCCGACGCAGATGGCTATTTTGGCAGTCTTGACAAAAAAACCCGCTATATGATCAGGCGCTCCTGGAAAGAGCTGGGTTGTGACTGTTTGCAGGTGCAGTCCGCACAGTCCGTGGCAGAGGCGGGTGAATACCTGGAGGGGCTGCGCACGTTTCATGCGCGTCACTGGCAGCAGAGAGATGGTAGTCAGGGCGCCTTTAGCCACCCACAGTGGATTTGTTTTCATCAGCGACTGATCGCAGAGTGTTTTGATCAGGGTTCCGTACAGATGCTTCGTTTTACTGCCAAAGGCAGGCTCGTCGGATTTATATATTCTCTGGTTATGGATGGTCATGTCTATATGATTCAATCCGGCTACGATTATGCTTTGGGTGAAAATGTCACTCCGGGCTATCTGGCAAACTACCATGCGGTGGCCTACAACATCGCTCTCGGAAACAGGATTTACGATTTTCTCGGCGGAGATTCAAAATACAAATCCAGGCTGGCGAATACACAGGCTGCAATGTCGAGCCTGGCCATTCGTAGGTTGGGTTGGAAGTGTAGGTTAAATGATTTACTGCATCGTCTGGTGGGCCGGGGCAAGGATTAAATCGTAAATTTTTTCATGAGTCCTTCTATGATCAGCATCTGACTGGTCAGCATCTCGGAGGCTTCAAGTGATGAGCGGACTCCCTGTAGAGTCGCATCTGCTACATCGCGTATTGAGGTGATATTTCGACTGATTTCTTCGGAGACTGCGCTCTGTTCTTCTGACGCCGCAGCAATTTGTGTATTCATGTCGTTTATCTGATTTACTGATTCGGTAATGCTTCCCAGGGCGTCGCCGGTTTGCAGGGCGCGTGAGACACTCTCTTCCGTTTTGGTGTTTCCACGCGTCATAGCCAATACGGCGCTATCGGCAACTTTTTGCAGCTGTTCAATCATTTTTCGGATTTGATCGATGGAGTCCTGGGTTTTACCGGCGAGGCTGCGAACCTCATCCGCCACGACAGCGAAGCCTCGACCCTGATCGCCAGCACGAGCAGCCTCTATCGCCGCGTTCAGAGCTAGTAGGTTCGTCTGCTCGGCGATTTCGCTGATTACGCCTGTGACGTTGTCAATGGTTATGCTGGCAGATTTAAGTTGTTCCATGACTTGCATGGAGGCGCTGATCTCCTCGGCAAGATCCTTGATCTTGTGAACAGAATCATTCACTACTAGCTTGCCATTTTGGGTTAGGCTGGTGGCATTTGTTGTGAATTCCATGGCGTGGTGAGCACTGCGTGCAATTTCCCCAGCGGTGGCATTCATTTCAGATACGGCAGTAGCTATTTTATCTGTCTCATCGGCCTGTCTTTCTGCCCCTTGGCGCGTTTCCTGGCTGATTTGAGCGATTCGTTTCGAGTGGTCGCATGCTATGTGCAGGATGCCACTAATTTCCCTAACTAGGCCTTGCAGCGTTTCTATAAATTGATTGAAATAATTTGTGATTCTTCCAATCTCGTCGTCGTCTCCCGCCGGGAGACGATAGGTCAGGTCGGCATTACCACTGGTAAGATTGCGTAGGTTGTCGGCTAGCTTCATAAGAGGAGGTATGATTTTAACTCCCATCATTCCATAGCTGACGATGCCTATAACCAGGATTAGAAGCAGCGACGAAATTGTATATCGAAGGCTGTTGTGAATTGCCTCGTAAAATTCATTATTTGATTGTTGGTACTCTTTGTCGATTAAGATAAACAGCTTTTCAACCTGTTCAGTTAAATTGGCGGAGGCCGTATCAAAACCTGTCCCAGGTGACTTCATGATTTCATTGCCAGCCGCTTGGCCTTCGTTTAAATACGCATCGATCATGTTGGTGCCGGTGCGAAAGAGATCCTGAACTGCTTTTTCTACGGTACCGACTAACAAATTGTGATCGGGTAGATTTTTTTTGATTGAACTTAATCCTTGGAGTGTTTTGTCTCGGGAGTCAATTGCCTCCTTAAGCGCATCACGTTCGCCGGTAGCGGCAATGTCGGTCATGAATTGTTGGATTTGTACGATGTGGAACTGAATTGTCTTCAGTTCAAGCATCGCGCCGGTCATTAAGTGTTGGTGTTTTTCTGTCGAATCGACCTCGTCAGACATACGCAAATTGACTATGGTGATTATGATTAGCGCGGATACAAAACCCAATCCGGAGAAAAACAGAAGTTGTTTCAGGGAGATTGTTTTCATCAACTACGGCCCGATACTGATGGTGTAAATTTTTGTTATGCCAAGTGTTATCGAGCGCGGATGACAAAGCTTTAGTAAAAAGAGATAAGGGTTTGATCTGTACAAACCCTGTTTTCTATAGGTGATTGGCTGTGCTTTTTTTTATGGTTTTTGCGCTAGAAAGGTAACAAACGCTGTATTGGCGTTAATAATATCTACTGGTGCATATCCGAGTGTTTCCAGTGTGGTGAGATACCATTGCAGTTTTTGTGTAGTGAGTACGCCGCTGATTTGTTCGCGTTTTTGCCGGATCTGCTCCTCGCTCATGCCATTGGCGCGCTTGAAGTCATAGTAGAGTTCGTGAACGAAGTCGCTGGTAGTCAGTTTTTCTGTCAGTACCAGGTAACCGCCCTTTGCCATTGCCTGGTATATTGCCTGCAGATAGCCGATTCGATCAGCGATGAAATGCAGGACCCAGTTTGCGCATACCAGATCAAAGGGGGCGTATTGCATGGGGAAGTGATCGGACAAGATAAGTGTCGCCTCGCTGAATGATCGGTCCAGCATCTCTTGAGAATTGTCAACGCCGTAAAGATTGCGAAAGCCGGCGTTGTGAAATGCAGCCAGGGTGGCCCCCAGTGCGCTGCCTACATCGATGATTTTAATATCGGGGCGGTCCATTCTTTGGGCAATGTGCACACAAAGATCGATGGTTCGCTGGTAGTCCGGTATCTCTCGGCGTGCAATAGTATCGAACTGCTCAGCGACAGTGCCGGCAAAACGCCAGCTGCCTGATGTTGCTGTTTGCAATTCCCGTACGCGCTCTTGGTACTGCTGGCTGCGTTGTTGTGCAACCTGGTCCGTTTGCCATTGGCGTTGTTCACCGACTAGGTGGGGCAGGTTGTTTTCGAGTGTGCGTAAAGTCGCCCCTTCACTACGAAGGTAACGCGCGGCGAAACGGATTTGAAGATCCGAATGGCCTAGCATGGATTCGTCATAGATGATCGAGTGAGAGGTGATAGGGAATTTCAGTTTTTCTTCATTTTTAAAGAAACCATTCAATCCGAAAAAGATATCCAGCGCCGGTAGTGAGGATGTGGCGGAAATTCCGAGTAATGAGGCCTCTTTATCGGCGAGATTGACCTCCTGATCGGTAACGTATTCGGTCAATACCGCGTCCCGAGGCAGTGAGCCATTGCGTACACCCGGTGGGAAATTAGTTTCGACCACGATCCATTGCCGTGTCGCATAACAGGCCAGATCGATGATGTTTTTCGTATCGATAAAATGGTAGAGCATGCCGGCAATGACAACGATGTCATAGCTCTGTGCCTGGACTTGCTGCAGGAAGCTGCGAATATCCTGACAGAGAACTTCCGCACGATCACCCCAGTGGGCCAGCAGACGGCGTGATTCCTCGGCATAACCGCTTTGAACCTCGACGCCGGTGTATCGAGCTGCACCATGGTGCAGTGCCCATTGACCGGCGGCGCCCAGGCAGGAGCCCAAATCCAGTATATGCTTGTCCTTGATCATAGCCGGTGGCAACAATACACGGTATTTTATCTCGAGAAATTCCCGGCTGACCGGATTGAATCCACGCAGTCGGCGGTTGTCCTGTTGGTAAAACTGTGGGTGTTGATCGAAGGCGTTGGGCAAAATTTCCGTTTCCAGCATGGTTGTAACCTTGGTTATTATAGTTGCACTATAATGATGTTTCGCTACCGCTGAACTACAACTATGCATCATCACCATTCACACGCGTCGCACAGCCAGGGTCAACAGAAGCGTCTATTGTTTGCTCTGGTGCTGACGGCGGGCTTTATGCTAGCCGAACTGCTGGCTGGTATGCTAGCGGGTTCGTTGGCCCTGATTGCTGACGCCGGTCACATGTTTACCGATAGCGCTGCGCTGTTTTTAGCCTTGTGGGCCTTACGTCTGTCGCACCAACCGGCCGATAACCTGCGCTCCTACGGATACCACCGTGCCCAGATCATTGCCGCCCTGGTCAATGGTTTATCTTTGCTCCTGATGGTCGGTTGGATAGCCTGGGAGGCGGCATCGCGCCTGAAACAACCTGTGACGGTATTGCCATTGCCCATGTTGCTGGTGGCTATAGCCGGTCTGCTGGTCAATATTACCGTCTTTTTTCTCCTGCACGGTGCCAGTCATGGCAACTTGAATATCCGCGGCGCGTTGCTGCATGTCATGGGTGACCTATTGGGTTCGCTGGCGGCTATTGTTGCCGCGCTGGTCATTTATACCACGGGTTGGAGCGCCATAGACCCGTTGCTGTCGTTGCTGGTGGCCTTGTTGATCTTGCGCAGCGGTTGGCATCTGTTGCGTGAATCGGTGCATATCCTGCTGGAGGGGACCCCGAGCGAGGTGGATGTGGAGCAGATCAAAGGTATTTTGTGCGCAGAGGTGGCGGCGGTGCAGGACGTGCACCATGTGCATGTCTGGTCATTGACCCCGGAGCGTACCCTGCTGACGCTGCATGCGCATATTGATTCAGACAGTGACTACGCCAGGGTTTTGATGCAGATTAAACAGATTCTGCAGGAACGCTTTCATATTCACCACTCGACCATACAGCTCGAGCCACAGGGTTGTGCTGATCCCCACTGAGATTGTCAATCCTATCCTGGTGGCAGGCTGCCTGTTTCGCCGCGTGCGAACCATTCAATAAACGGTTTACAGCGCGCCTCCCCTTCACGCGGCGCCCAGGCGGCGAAGTCTTTATCATCGACCGGGGTGTAGGGGCCTGGTTTGGATTCATACATGATGGTGTCTGTTTGCAGGCTGACTACGGTATGCCAGGTGTCACCGGGGATTTCGATGGCATGTACCGGTCCATCGCTATTGAGGATAACGCGTTCCAACAGGCGTCCGTCGTCGTCAAACAGGACCATGGCCGCCGCTCCCTTGATGGCGATGAACAACTCAAAGCGCTCGCTGCCGCTGTGACGGTGGGGTATGACATAGGTCTCGGGCTCCAGGGCGTTGAAAAAACGCTGCACAGAGTCGTCCAGTGCCGTATGCAGGTTTAAATTTGCCCGTTTGCGATCACGCGTTTTCGCCTGCGCGGTCAGCGACTGCATTTGATTACTGTCGATGATTTTGTATTTGTCGCTCATGGTGGCTAGACCGGTTCGGCCCACAGATCGTGGGCGTCGTTGTCGGTGACGCGTACCTTCAACAGCTCACCCGGTTTCAGTTGCTTGTCTGTATCTACATAGACCAGGCCATCGATCTCCGGTGCATCGGCGCTGCTACGGGCGATAACGCCCTCTTCATCCAGGCTGTCGACCATGACGGTTATCTCTGTGCCCACCTTGCGCGCCAGCCTCTGCTCACTGATGCCTGCCTGGTGTTCCATGAAGCGTTGCAGGCGTTCCTGTTTCAACTCCTCCGGCACCGGATTGGGTAATGCGTTGGCGCGCGCACCCTCAACCGGGGAATAGGCAAAGGCGCCTACCCGGTCCAGTTGCGCCTGATCGAGAAAATCGAGTAGCTGTTGAAAATCCTGTTCCGTCTCACCGGGGAAGCCGACGATGAAGGTGCTGCGCAGCGTAATATCGGGACAGATCTCGCGCCAGCGCAGTATGCGTTGCAGGGCGTTTTCACTGCTGGCCGGGCGCTTCATGGCCTTGAGTATGGTTGGGCTGGCGTGTTGCAGCGGCACATCCAGATAGGGCAGGATCTTGCCCTCGGCCATCAGCGGGATGACCTCATCCACATGGGGGTAAGGGTAGACATAGTGCAGGCGTACCCAGACATCCAGTTCGCCCAGTGCCTGACACAACTCCAGAAAGCGGCTCTTGATGGGGCGCCCGTTCCAGAAACCGGTGCGGTACTTGATGTCCAAGCCGTAGGCGGAGGTGTCCTGCGCCACCACCAGCAATTCGCGTACGCCGGCCTGCACCAGGTTTTGCGCCTCCTGCATCACTTCGCCGATGGGCCGGCTGACCAGATCGCCGCGCAGGGCGGGAATAATGCAAAAGGTGCAGCGGTGGTTGCAGCCTTCGGAGATCTTCAGATAGGCGTAGTGGCGCGGTGTCAGTTTGATGCCGCCCGGCGGTATCAGGCTGGTGTAAGGGTCGTGTTCCGCCGGCAGGTGTTGATGGACGGCGGACATTACCTCCTGCAGGGCATGGGGACCAGTCACCGCCAGCACCTTGGGGTGGGTCTGCTGCACGATATCGCCACGCGCGCCCAGGCAGCCGGTCACAATAACCTTGCCGTTCTCCGCCAGGGCCTCGCCGATGGCATCCAGGGATTCTTCCACGGCGGCATCGATAAAACCGCAGGTATTGACCACCACCAGATCGGCCTGATCGTAGCGCGGTACGATGTCGTAACCCTCGGCGCGCAGTTGGGTGATGATCTGTTCTGAATCCACCAGGGCCTTGGGGCAGCCCAGGCTGACGAAACCAATTTTATGCATGTGAAACTCTTTGGAGGTTGAGCGAATGGAACTCGTACACGGATTCCGGTAGTGAGTTACCGGATGTAAAGGTCAATTATAGCCTTTTACCGTTGAAACGGCACGATCCGTTACAAAGCCCTGCGGCGGGAGTAAGATGGAACTGGCGGTTGAAGATTTTCACAGGAGGTTTTCCATGAGTCGTGCAGGACAAGCTGTAACACTCAGGGAAGGTGACGCCTTGATTCTGGTCGACGTACAGAATGATTTTTTGCCCGGCGGCGCCCTGGCGGTCGATCAAGGTGACTGCATCATTCCCGTGCTCAATCAGGCCATTGCCTTGTTCAGCAAACAAAGGCTGCCCATCTATGCCACCCGTGACTGGCACCCGCCAAATCACTGCTCTTTTGCCGACCAGGGTGGCCCATGGCCGGTACATTGCGTGGCCGATACCCCGGGGGCGGCCTTTGCCCCGGCGCTAAAGCTGCCGCGTGATACCGTCATCATTTCCAAGGCACAACTCCCGGATTACGACGCCTATTCCGGTTTTGAAGGCACTGATCTGCCCAAAAAATTGGATGATGCTTTGATCACCCGCGTTGTGGTGGGTGGCCTGGCAACAGACTATTGCGTTCTGTTTACCGTACTGAGCGCCTTGTTGCAGGGAATGGAAGTGTATGTCCTGGCCGACGGCGTGCGCGCGGTTAATATCAAGGCGCACGCTGGTGAACTGGCCCTGCAGCGCATGCGTACCGCCGGTGCGCACATCATCAGGCTGGAAGATGTGAAGTCATGACCCGGGCGCAGGACATCTTGCTGACGGATCTGTATCAATTGACCATGCTGCAGGGTTACTACCAGCAGGGTATGGATGATATTGCTGCCTTTGAATTCTTTGTGCGTAAACTGCCGCCGGGAAGGAATTTTTTTGTCGCCGCCGGTCTGGCGCAGGTGCTGGAATATTTGCAGGGATTGCATTTCGAACCGCAGGAGCTGGATTGGCTGCGCCAAAGCGGTCGTTTTGACGAGGACTTCATCGATCACCTCAGTCAATGGCGTTTTCTGGGGGATGTGGAGGCCATGGCCGAGGGGACGCTGTTTTTCCCCGACGAGCCCATCCTGCGTGTGGTCGCCCCCATTGACCAGGCGCAACTGGTGGAGAGCCGCGTTATCAATATTCTCCATTTCCAGTCCCTGATCGCCAGCAAGGCTGTGCGTTGTGTGCTGGCAGCCCCTGACAAGTTGTTGGTTGATTTTGGTATGCGCCGAGCTCACGGCGGTGAGGCCGCCTTATGGGCGGCGCGTGCCTGCTATCTGGCCGGTTTTGCCGGTAGTTCCACTGTGCAGGCGGGCGTGCTCTATGGGGTACCCGTGTTCGGCACCATGGCCCACTCCTTTGTCCAGGCCCATGAGGTTGAGCAGCAGGCCTTTGCACACTTCGCCCTGGCGCAAAGGGACAACGCGGTCCTGTTGATCGACACCTACGACACGGAGCGCGGTGCCCAGCGGGTGGTGGAACTGGCAGCCGAGTTAAAACAACAGGGGATTACTATCAAGGCCGTGCGCCTGGACAGCGGCGATCTGGCCGAACATGCGCGACGGGTGCGCAGGATTCTCGACAGTGGCGGCCTGTCCGAGGTGAAGATTTTCTCCAGCGGTAACCTGGACGAATACGCGTTACATGATTTGCTCGCCCAGGGTGCCCCCATCGACGGTTTCGGTATCGGCACGCGCCTGGATACCAGCGCCGATGCCCCCTATCTCGACTGCGCCTACAAGATCCAGGAATACGCCGGCACACCGCGGCGCAAACGTTCGGAGGGCAAGGCCACCTGGCCGGGGCGTAAGCAGGTCTATCGGCGTTTCGATAACGGTGTCATGGGTGGCGATTTGATTACTACCCTGAGTGCAACTGATTCCGGTGAGGCCTTGTTGCAACCGGCCATGCGTGCCGGGCAAATCGTTACACCGCAGCCCAACCTGGAACAATCACGACAGCGACTGTACACGCAGTTGGATAGTCTGCCGCCGGCCTTGCGCGGATTGAAAGCCGTAGCCTATCCGGTCGAGGTGAGTGAGTCTTTACATCTGCTGGCACGACAACTGGATAGCGAGGTTCACTAGTCGTCTATGGGTAAAAAGAAAAGGGAGGCCAAGCCTCCCTTTTTTATTACCCATTGCGGTGCTCAGGGGTAGGTTGGTGCGCTGGGCAGGGTGATATCGGCCTCGATCTCGTCGAAGTGACCATTGCTATTGGCATCGGTCATTGTCTTGAGACCATGGGGGCCGGCGGCAACTGTGTCAGGGGTACCGTCCAGATTAGTGTCATACATAAAGGTACCGTTGGGGGTACAGTCGTTGGCCGGGGCGTAGCTGATGTTGGAAGCTACCGCCTGATCGAATTTGCCGGTGGCTGCATTCAGGCTGGCCTGTTGGTATTGAGCCAGGCTTACCGGTGTGTGGTTGTTACCGGGGCCGGCCCAGTTGCAGATCATTCCCTTGATGGAACCGTCGGTGCTGGCGATATCGCTGCCGAAACCGAAGTAAGCCTTGACCGTGGTGGTGGAGGCTGTCGTGCTGACATTGGCGTTGAAGGTGCGTGCGGCGTTATCCATCATGCCTGCCTGCCAGGCGAAGACGTAGTTGCCGTCCAGACTGCTGGGGTCGAAGCTGGCGGTGAAGATATTGAAGTTATTGGCCCAGCCATTGGGCTCAGTGCCACTGTCGTATTTCTTGCTGACATCGACTACGCCGTTGGCATCCAGGCCACTGACATCGGAACCGCAGTATTGACCCAGTCTGGCCTCAACCTGCATGGCAGTGGCACTGCTGCGCTTATAGACTAGGGAACCGTTGTCGGTGGCACCGCTACTGGCGCCGCAGTTACCTCCCATCTGATTGACCGTGGCGCGATAGGCCAGGCGACCGCTATAGCTGGTGTCATCACTGCCTGGACTGTGTTCCATCTCTATAGCTACCGGCTGACTATTTAGGGTGAAGGCGATCTGGTAGCTGTACTTGCCGTCGGACTTGGTCAGGCTGACGCTGGTGAAGGTGGTGTTGGGGATAGCCAGGTCGTTCATGGCGCTGGTCAGATTGATCTTGCCGTCGCTGTCGGCACTGAGGCCTTTGGCATTGGCCACACAGACCATGGAGGCCAGACCGAATAAGGCGGCATTGGTGCGCTTGCCGACTGCCTGCATACGCGCATTCAATTGGGCGGCGGCGCAGGCGTGACCGCTAGTGCTATCGGTTGCAATCCATAGACCCAGGTCACCGGTAGGCAGGTTGCCGGAGGAACTATCGAATGGGTGGCTACTATATGCCACCTGCGGACCGTAACAGGCGGCGTTGGTCTCCTGGGTCAGGATGGGTGCCGGGTCAAATTTACAGTCCCCCATACTATCGCCTTCCAGTAATGCAGTCAGTTTGGCCGCCGTATCTTCATAGGCCGACACGGGCGCACCGGCGTCGGTAACCTGGGCCAGATCGGCAACCGGAGTACCGGCGGCAGCTGTTTGGTATTCCGTGGGCGAAGCCACCGCCAGGCTCAGCGGGAAAGATTCCTTGGCATTAACGCCCCCCGACTTGTCTTCTTCCGGTTGGCAGGCACCCAGGGCCAGGGTCAGCAAGGCAAGCGATAGCGATTTGGTTGAAAGTCGTTTTTTCATTGTGGGTATCCCTGTAATTTGTGCAGATAACTTCCTAGTTATCGTCAATCAGCGGTGGGCTTACAGGGGATTTTAGCCGCGGTTGCTAGCTTCAGAACGGTGCAGGCTTTGCCGATATAGGTCCAGGTCTGATTTTGAGGTGGTGAGCGATGGATCTAATTAATGGTTATCTGGTGCAGTTGGGAAACTGGATACGTCCCCATATCATGCTGGTGGCCATGGCCCAGGTGGCAACCCTGTTGACCATCTACGGTGAACACATCAATGTTGTGGTAAGGGTATTGGTTAAGCCATACCACTTCATCGTCCGCCTGGCCGCCTTCGTCGCCTTGTGCACATTCGGCTATGGCGCCTTTACCGCCTTCGTCACCCCGGTTTATGCCGGCATGATTCACAAGGTACCGGCCAATTGGCTTGGCTTGTCGGTGATCGGCTCCTTTATCCTGATCGGTTTCCTGGCCGAATGGCAGGCGGGTAGCCGGCGCTAAGCCTTGAATAGCTTGCTGTAAGACTCTTCACTAAAGCCCAGGATGGTCTTGCCCTGGATTACCAATAGCGGGCGTTTGATGATGCTGGGTTGAGCCAGCATCAGATCGATCGCGGATTGAGCGTCGTTGATCCCCGCCTTTTGTTCCTCGGGCAGCTTGCGCCAGGTGGTGCCGCGCCGGTTAAGCAGGCTCTCCCAGCCCAGTTCCCGTTCCCAGCTCTCCAACTGGCTGCGTTCCAGCCCGTCCTTGCGCAGGTCGTGAAATCGGAAGTCGACACCGTTCTGCTCCAGCCAGCGGCGGGCCTTTTTCACGGTGTCACAATTGCTTATGCCGTAGAGAATCATTGCATGCCTCGGGTATCGAAAAAATCCGGGGCGTCATAGTAGCGCAAGCTGTCATCTGAAACACCCCGTAATGCCCCCCGGGTCTGGCTTTCCCCACCGCTTTGGCCGAAAATACGCCGTTCTGTGTGTTTACTCTGCTGGGAATCCCTATGTCCATCGTGGAAAAGAAACTTCTGCACTACACCGGCAAGGCCATTGCCGACTACAACATGATCCAGAAAGGTGACCGCGTGCTTGCCTGTCTCTCCGGCGGCAAGGACTCCTATACCATGCTCAATCTGTTGCACAAGCTGCGCGTGCGCAGCGGCAACAAGTTTGAGGTATTCGCCTTCACCCTGGATCAGGCCCAGCCCGGTTGGGACGGGACTGCCATGCAGTCCTGGTTGCAGGACAAGGGCTATGCCCACGAGATCTGGCGGCGTGATACCTATTCGGTGGTGCTGGATAAGGTGCCAGAAGGCAAGACCTATTGTTCCCTCTGCTCACGCCTGCGCCGCGGCATTATCTATCGCTATGCCCGTGAAAACGGCTTTAACAAGATCGCCCTGGGTCACCACCGCGAGGACCTCATCGAATCAGTGTTGATGTCCACCCTGTACAGCGGGGAGATCCGCTCCATGCCGCCCAAGCTGATAACCGCCGAGAAGGAGTTCATCGTCATCCGGCCCATGGTCTATTGCCAGGAGGCGGACATCATCAAATACGCCACCGAACAGGAGTTTCCCATCATTCCGTGCAATCTGTGCGGTAACCAGGAAGGGCTGATGCGCGCCAAGGTGAAGAAGTTGATCCAGGAGCTGGCGGCGGAAAACCCCAAGGTGCCGGCCAATATGCTCAACGCCCTGGGTAACATCAAGATCTCGCAGATGATGGACCATGAGCACTGGGATTTTAAACACCTGGAGGATCAACTGGTCCGCCCCGAGGTGGTCGAGATCAAGGCACGCGCGCTGTAGTGGCCGACGGGGGGAGGGGGCAAGCGCCGGCTATCGAGGTCAGGGGGCTGGGCAAGGAGTACGACGGCACTACCGCCGTCGACTGTGTCGACCTGGATGTCGCCCAAGGCAGTGTCACCGCCTTGCTGGGGGGTAACGGCGCCGGCAAGACCACTACCCTGGCCATGTTGTTGGGGCTGATCCTGCCCACGCGCGGCTCTATCCATATCCTGGGCGAGGATATGTTGCGTCACCGCTATCGCGTGCTGGGGCGCATGAATCTGATCTCCCCCTATGTCGATCTGCCCTTTCGTCTGACCGTGGAGCAGAATCTCACCGTGTATGCCAGGCTCTACGGTATTCGCGACAGCCGCCGACGTCTGCAGGAGCTGGTCGAGACCTTCGAACTGGCGGAGTTTTTCCGCCGCCCTTTCGGCTCACTCTCGGCGGGGCAGCGCACCCGTGTTGCACTGGCCAAGTCGCTGCTCAATGAACCCGAACTATTGTTGATGGATGAGCCCACCGCCTCCCTCGACCCGGATAGCGCAGATCGTATGCGTCGCCACTTGATGGACTACCAGCAGCAAACCGGCGCCACCTTGTTGCTGGCCTCACATAATATGCAGGAGGTGGAGCGGCTGTGCAGCTCGGTGGTGATGATGCACCGCGGGCGGGTAGTGGATCAGGGCACGCCAGCGCAGCTGATCAGCAAACACGGCCGGCAGAATATGGAAGAGGTTTTTCTGGCCATTGCCCGCGAACAACGGGAGGCGTCATGAGGGAGTCGCTGGTGCGCATCACCGCCATGGTGTTGCGCTATGTCTATTTGATGCGTCACTCCTGGCCACGTGTGGTGGAGCTGGCCTACTGGCCTACGGTGCAGATGATCTTGTGGGGGTTCATTAATCAGTTCCTGGCCACCAACAGTTCTTGGGTAGCCCAGGCGGCAGGGCTATTGATCGGCGCCATTTTGCTGTGGGACGTGCTGTTTCGCGGCCAGCTGGGGGTTTCTCTACCCTTTTTCGAGGAGCTCTATTCACGCAATTTGGGCCACTTATTCGTCAGTCCGCTGCGCCCGATGGAGCTGGTGGGGTCGTTACTGGTGATCAGTCTGTTGCGTACCCTGATCGGGGTGGGTACGGCGGCGCTGCTAGCCATTCCCCTCTACCACTATTCTGTTTTCACCCTGGGTATCCCCTTACTGGCCTTTTTCAGCACGCTGTTGATTATGGCCTGGGCCGTCGGTCTGGTGATCGCTGCCTTAGTGTTGCGCTATGGTCTGGGGGCGGAGAGCCTGGCATGGGCGGTAATATTCGCTGTCATGCCTTTCAGTGGTGTGTTTTACCCCATCGATACCTTACCGTCCTGGTTGCAACCCGTCTCCTGGTGTTTGCCCTCCAGTTATGTATTCGAGGGGATGCGCGCGGTGGTGATTGAGCAGCGCTTTGACTGGAGGCTGTTTCTACAGGGGGCCGCACTCGATGTGGTGTATCTGCTAGTCAGCGTCACCCTGTTTCAATATGCCTTTCAAGCGGCACGGCGTAGCGGTCGTCTGTTGCACGTGGGTGAATAGCTGCCCTCAGTACTCGTTGTATTTGAGGTGTTTGCCGCGCACCTGTTCGGCCGGGTAGCGCTGCTCGTTGATAGCAATCTTGCGTAAGAGAGTGTCAGTCAGATCGACCCCCAGCTTATCCGACAGGCGGATCAGATAGGCAAAGATATCAGCCAGCTCGAGGGCCACCGCCTCCAATTTCTCCGGCACCAGGTTTTTACTCTGCTCCTCTGTCAGCCACTGAAACTGCTCCAGCAACTCGCCGGCCTCGCCAGCCAGGGCCATGGCCAGATTTTTCGGGGAATGAAATTGATCCCAGTCGCGGTCTGCAGCGAATGCAGCCAGTCGCTGGCGCAGGGATTCAAGATCTGGTTTGCTTGCTTTTTCTTTGTTTATACCCATGATATTATAATTGCTAATTAAATTGTGAGTATGACAGGGTTGTTGGTATTAACAAAACTTATCCAAATTAGCCATGTCAAACAGAGTTATGTCAAGTATGCGGTCATGTGCTTGTAATTACGAAGGTTTTTTAATATTGAAATCTTTAATGTTTTTTACTTGACTAAAATCATATGGTATATAGAATCTAGACTAAAGCTATAAGGTATTAATAAGCCTTTCTAATACATTATTTCAAATAAATATTACGAGGTCGAAGTCATGCGTTTATCTTCTCGCGGAAGTCATGCAATCAAAGCCATGATGAACCTGGCGCTCAGTAACCGGAAAAAACCGGTCACTCTGGCTGAGCTATCCCAGGAAAATTTTATTTCCATTTCCTATTTAGAACAGTTGTTTGCGCGCCTGCGCGAAGGTGGCCTGGTGTCTGGTGTGCGCGGTCCTGGCGGAGGATATGTCCTGGCCAGACCGGCGGATCAGATCACAATGGGGGACATCATCCTGGCTGTCGATGAAAAGGGAGCCAAAAAAGAGGATGACCAGGGTAAGACCCATATTGATGTTATGTGGAACGACCTGAGTAACAAATTCTATGGTTTCCTGGATGAAATTACCCTGGCTGAAACTATCGCTAATGCACCCGAAGAAGGGGCGGCATCTTCAGCGAGTAGCAATAAAGAATTTTCTTCCACGCACTGATTCCTCCCGCATTCACCCATTCCCTGGTGTGGATAACCCCTTGGGGCAGAGTTCTGCCCCTTCTTTTTAAACATTCCCTCATTGTCCGTATGTCTTCGTCCAGGTATACTTCGCTGAGGATGCTTTGGGGGTGGTTTATGCGCGGATGCGCACTTTTACTGGTATGGTTGCTCTCAACAGCGGCAAATGCCGGCAATTCACAAATCTACGAGGCAGAAGCGGCCTTAAAAGCTGCTGATTTTCAACTGGCCATCACTATCTATCGGAACCTTGCTGAACAAGGGGATGCCGAGGCTCAGTATCGCTTAGCATTAATGTTTGAGTCTGGCCACGGGATGGCGGCTGATGCAACCAAGGCGTTGCAGATGATGACGCGTGCCGCCAGCCAGGGACATGTTGCCGCACAAAATGCCGTCGGGACCTATTACCGGCGCGGAATTGGAAGCCCGCGCGATGTAGTCAAAGCGATTGAGTGGTACCGCAAGGCTGCGGCTGTAGAAGACGCCTTGGCTCAGGCCAATGTTGGTTATATGTACGAATTGGGTCTTGGGGTAGAGCAAAGTTACCAGCATGCGCTTTCTTGGTATGCCAAATCTGCCAAACAAGGTAATGCCTTAGGTCAATATTACTTAGGTTTTCTCCACGAGCAGGGATTGGGTACGCCGATGGATGATGCTCAGGCGGTATCACTCTACAAGCAGGCGGCCCGTCAAGGTTTGGTAATTGCGCAGAACACCTTGGGTTTTATGTATCAATACGGCTACGGAGTACGGCGTAATTACCTGGAATCCGTGCAATGGTACCGTCTTTCAGCGGGCCAGGGTGATGCTATTGGCCAAAACGCCTTGGGCGTGATGTACGAAAACGGTTATGGTGTAGAGCGAAACCTGACAAATGCGCTTCTGTGGTTTCAGCGAGCTGCACAACAGGAGAACGCTGCCGCTCAAGCCAATTTGGGATTGCTCTATTGGCATGGTCGCGGCGTCAAAACAGATCTTGAACTAGCATTGAACTGGATTAAGCGCTCCGCCAAACAGGACTACGTTATGGGGCAACAACTTTTGGCTAGTATGTACGAACAGGGTGTCGGCGTTGCTAAGGATTATAAACTAGCTGTACATTGGTATAAAAAAGCGGCGGAAAAAGGCTTGGCGGAGAGTCAGTTTGCCTTGGGAAGGCTATACGAGAGTGGTCAGGGAATAGGGCAGGATTTGGTGCAGGCCTTTAAACTTTATGAACAAGCGGCGCAACAAGGACATGTAACAGCGCAAAAGCACCTTGGTCTTTGTTATGAGTATGGTATTGGCCATGCCCAGGATCTGGTGGCCGCACGCATGTGGTACAGTCAGATGGTGTTTCACGGCGATGCACAGGGTGAATACCTGATGCAGCGCATTGCTCTCAAGATGAGTGCAGAGCAGGTTGCGGAGTCAGAACGTCTAAGTAGTGAATGGCAAGGTTCTAGTAATACGGTGATACTTGAGCGCCAGCGTTTGCTTAATGCGATGTACTAGCGAACGGACATTATCAGAAAAATAACGAATAATATAACCAGGATAATCGGTACCAACAGGTTTTTCCAATCTTCATTGGTTGCCTTGCGACTGTTTTGTAAGGCTTGTTTGGCCCTGGGGCCGAAGAAAAACAGAAAGACCAAGGCAAATATCCCGACTAAAACTTTTTCCCATACGGCCATGGATTCCATGGTTCCCCCCCGGAACTAATTGGTAATGATGGGCGGCGTCATGCCACCGAAAAATACGAAAGAGATAATGTAGGCGACTGGGGCAACGACAAAAAATATCGCCAAGGCGTAGTAAATGACCAATTTGCCCATGCCGCGTAACTTGCTAAAGTCTGTTAGCACACCGATTGACACAAAGGTTAGCATGAACAGCATCTTGCGCATAGGGTCTTGAACGGGTAAGGCGCCGGTGCGGGCATTGTCACGTAGTTCCGGAAAGATAAGAGATATAAATAAATAAACAAGCCAAATCGCAATATATCCTAGTACGAATTTAGGAAAACGTTGCCAGAGTTGTGTGCGAGGATTGGTGTCGGCGTCACTTTTTTCAACATAGATCAACCAAATAAAGGCCAGGATGAAGGCCCAGATGCCAATGAACATATCCAGCCAGATTTTTGTCATGACCGTCGTGGTCAGTATCCAGCCCTCTTGCCAATGAATACCATTAGCGAGCGCCCGGGCGCGCATTAGTTCATCAAGTACCGCACCGGTTGCGACCGCGGCGCCGTCGGTTTTGACGGTTAATCCGATGGCTGCACCATTCACCATGGGCTGATTGGGTGCCCAACTGGTATATAATCCGGGGAGTATCAGCAGTTCGATAATGGCGTAGGTTACTACAAATATGGATACGACTGCGGGAACAATAGGCCGTGTGCGCAGGGCGCCGGCAGTGGCTATGGCTGCCGATACACCGCATATTGATATACCTGATGAGAAGACCGCAGCTGTGCTGCGTGGCAGGTGAAACAGGCGGCGTCCCATTAAATAGACCAAGGGCCAAAAAATCAGATAGGCGCAGAATACGGCAAAAGCACTGGACAAGGTTAAGTTCAAGCTAAGTTCTGCATTGTTGAAATTGACCAGGCCGATTTTTATTCCCAAAAAGACTATGGCGATCTTAATATATAATTCCGGTTTTGTTGCAGCATGTAAGTATCTTGCCAGAGGTTTTATAAAGTTGCCGATTACCAGGCCCAGGAGCAGGGCCAGCAAATAGGCAAAGCCACTGCCAAGTGACAAGCCCCAGGTAATGCCTAAATTTTCCAGTTGTTGCTGCGTGGCTTTAAAATGTGCCTCGTAACCTACTATCCATATGAGCCATGTGAAGGCGAAAAGACTGGTCCATGCCGGTAAGAATTCTCTAATTGATCCTCCCGTCGCCCATGTGCTGGCAGTAAATACAAGAGTAAATACCACATAGGTGATCAGTAGCGAGATGACAGGAGGCAGATTGTGGTATGTTTTGCCGCTAGCTGAAATGATCTGGGCAAAGGGAGTCTCTAACCAGACCCATGTGTGTGGAGTGCTCATCCAGCCTACCAGGTCAATTTCCCCCAAAGAGGCTAAAGCGAGTAGGCAGAAAAAAAGGCCAATTTTCAGGGCCCACCAGTCTTCTTGTTGATAAACCTGGTAGTGCCACTGTCTGTTGGGGTGTTCTGACAATGTCGAATTGTTTGTTTTCATCGATTGAATATCTGGATGACTTGGTTCAAGGCCTTGTAATCATTGAATGGATTGCTAAAACCGGATCAAGTCAACATGAGTCCGTGAAAAATACTGAAAAAAAGCAAAGACATCAGGCCAACCGTTAGACTTATATACACCATGATGCTTTCCCAATGGGTCCAAGGTTCTGGGTTTGCCGTAATATTGTCCACGGCTTCTGTCGTTGTTGTGTCCGATGGTTCCATTGGGGTTTCTTTCACTTTTAGCATTGTTGGTGTATCGGTATTCGCGACAAATTATTTAGTGGAAATCATTTCATATTCAAAGAAAAACCTATGCCAGTCACGGTTTTATGGTCATCTTCGGGACGAGTGCTGAGTTTATAAGACTGTCAATAGTATGGCCGTCTTGCGGAAAACCCGCACAACCAATCTGAAAATTGATATACACGCGCATTCCCGCAACTGTGATTGGGTTGTTCAGAGCGGCTTTGATTTTTTCCAAGGTTTTTTGCAAAAATTCGGGATTTTTGTTTTGAAGAAGAATGATGAACTCTTTGTCTCCCAGTCTGGCCAGAAGGTCAGAAGTATCGATCAAGGCCCGCAAACGCATGCTTGTTGTGATGAGCGTGGTATCACCCGACGCAATTCCAAGGGACTCATTAACTTGTCGGAAGTCACCAATGCGTATGGTTATTATGTTGAAACGGCTAGTGTCGGAGCTCATCTGCTGTAGCAGGTTGCTGAAAAAGCAAAGTCGATTGGCTGTGCCAGTTAGTATGTCTGTGTGAATGATCGAATGCGAGGTCGTAGTTTCAGTGTCAGGTTTTGAATGTGTTAGCTGATTATACTTATAAATCAAAAGAACCAGGCTAAGAAGGTTTACGCTTCCCAGGAACGTGAGCACAGGATTGAGCAGCCATCGATGATTTTGCGAGGTTAAGATGGCTTTTACGAGAAGTGAGTGCCCAAGCAATGATAGTGTAAATTCGAATGGGGTTGTACGTTCTGAATTTATTGCTCCTGGTGCGGCTTTGTTATGTATGGTTATGTGTTGGTCGACTATTTCCAGTATGCGGACACCAGTGCTTTCTGTGTGTGGAATCAACATGTCCGCCGGCCAGATTATTTCGAACAGTTCTCCGTTTGTGGTGGAGTTTAGTAGTATCGAATAGTACGGTTGATTGTTGATGAAATATGGGCCGGACAGAGTTGTCGCCTTGGCGTGGTTGTTCATTGCTTCATGTCGGGGAAGTCTATAGGGGTCCATGATGGCGGTTGTGTCAGTTTTAAACCGGTCATCTATCCATGACCAAATGACTTCTGCGTCCGCAGATATCTTTAGTATAGCGGCTGTGCCGGGTGCCAACGCGACTATGGGGGCCAGGATATGCTCGTTAGGGATTTTGTTTATGGCTGACTGTAGGGGTTTTTGGCCGGAAGAACGGAGAAATAGCCTAATCGGTTCTAGTTGCTCAATTAAACCTGCGTAGCTGTTTTTCTGAAGCTGTAGGATATGCTGGTTGATTTCCGTCTGGCTGGCGGATTGCACTTGGTATAGTGCGAGTGCAGTTGATACGATCAGTATTGCCACAATTTGTAGAGCAAAAGACTTCGTCTGCTGGTGCGTTCCTGGTTTCATGGCGTAAACGGTTTGTCCGTCCTGTGACTCCCTAACCAGATTAACGAGTGACTTAATAAAATCTTGAGATGAATTTGGGGGCGGTATGTCGTTGTGTGTTTTACTCATGCGTGTGGCAGTGCATATACCGATGGCTAATTCACTCAAGGAAAAACGTCGGGTTATCCAGGGTGTAAAGGAACGCGTGCGAAGGAAGTTTAATGTTTCCGTAGCAGAGGTGGATTTTCTATCTGTTTGGCAGCGTTCCGAGTTGGCTTTGACCATGGTGGGTAATGAACCGGTGGTGGTTCAGCAAACCATGGCCAAAATTGAAGAGATGTTGCGTGAAATGGGTGATTTTTTTATTTCAGACTGTCGCTATGAGTGGCTATAGCTTGTGCCCACTCTGTCACGAATCTCAATAAATGTTTTGTTTTAGAAAATCCACCTCTTGTGTCTTGTGTTTAATTTCCCCAAAATATAGTGTTTGGTTAAATAATCAATATATCTGTTAACCATTTAGTCTAATTCTAAATAGTTTAAAAGGGTGTGGTCATACGCTGTTAGGGGGCGGTATGCGCTGGTGGGGGAAAATGACTGGCGGGACGCTGGGTTTTGTGATCGGTGGGCCGGTAGGTGCGTTGGTGGGTGTGGCATTAGGCCATAACGTTGATAGGGATAATGCCGTAGTAGTCGACCGTGGGGCTGGCTCCTTGAATGAACGGGAGCTCGAGCAGGTCCAGGCTCTGTTTTTTACGGCGATATTTACCATCATGGGTTACCTCACCAAGCAGCGGGAGGCGGCTGGACATGAGGGCTGGAGTCGCTTGGTAGTTCAGCGCATGCAACTCAGTGAGTCTCAGCAGGAGGTTGCATTTCAATTGATGGCGGAAGGCCGGCAGGCCGGCTTCCCGATCAATACCATACTGGCGCAGTTTTATCGTCGCTCTAAGGGAAATGAACAACTTGTACGACTTTTTTTCGAAATGTTGGTCTATGCCCTTTATCTTGAACGAACACCATTGTTGAACGAGCACACCCAGCTATTACACGTTAGTCAAAAGTTGAATCTGTCCGAAGAGTCTGTCAAAGAGATTGTTTCGGCTGTGCGTACTCAAATGCTCGACGTGCGTACCTTAGTGGCGGAGAGAGTGTCGGATGAGCAGGCCTATTTTGTCTTGGGTTTGGCGTCCGATGTCAGCGATGATGAAATAAAGAAAGAATATCGTCGGTTGATTAATCTGCACCATCCTGACAAATTACAGGCACGCGGAGTCACCCAGGAAATGCTGGCTTTGGCCTCGGAGCGTACCCGTAAAATTCGCGAGGCATATCAGGCCATCAAACTACGACGAGGTTTCCACTAAATACCATTAAATAGCCGCTGTTTGATGCGGTTTTTTAATGGTATTCATCTCTAAACGTCTAAACTATTCCTTTCATCTCGTCGATTACACACTTAGATTGTCGCAATGCCGTTATTATTGAATGTGATTCCCGTGACAGCAAAGTGTCGCGCGAATTGTGGTCTGACCGGTTTGGATGGTGTATTTCATGATGCCTATGTCGCCTCGGGAGCGTTATCAGGCCGATGTATCGGCGGGCCGTATATTATTTGACGCGGGTCAGGCTGAGGTAGTCGAACAGACTGAGAACCTTTATCGGGTAATGTTGGAAACACAGGGCGGGCGACGTTTTTGGAAGAGGTCCGAGGGATTAAGAGGCGTGTACATCTGGGGTGATGTTGGTGGTGGTAAGACCTACATCATGGATAATTTATTTCTTTCCTTGCCGGGTGATCGCAAGTGGCGTGACCATTTTCATTCCTTTATGCGCGGAATTCATAAAGCGCTTGCCAGACACAAGGGACGAAAGGACCCCTTGCAACGTGTTGCGCGGGAGACGGTCGACCAAGTCGATACTATTTTTCTGGATGAATTTCAAGTCAGTGATATCGTGGACGCCATGTTGTTGTACGGTTTGCTTTCGACATTATCGCGTCTGGGGGTTATGGTGGTCATGACGTCCAATATACCTCCACGTGACCTGTACAAAAACGGGCTGCAGCGAGAGAGGTTTTTGCCTGCCATTGATTTGATAGAGACACAGATGCAGGTGATTGAGCTGAAGTCGGCAAGAGATTTTCGTACGATTGTCGATGGGGGAAGTCATATTCGTTGGTTGGTCCACGGGGCGGACGAATACTTGGCAACATTTGTCGAAAGGTATTTTGAAGATTTGGATGTTGGCCGCACATATTTGAGTGTCAATAATCGTCAGATACCTGTACGCGTAGCGGGAAGGCGTGCGGCGTGGTTCGATTTTGCCGCATTGTGCGCTACACCCCGTTCATCAGGTGACTACGTTGAAATATCGCGTCGATATGATTTGATCTTATTGAGTGGCGTTATGGTAATGGGTGTTTATCAGGATGATGTTGCTATACGTTTTATGCATTTGATAGATGCGTTGTACGATCAAGGGGTTCGTTTGGTGGTTACTGCTTCGGCAAAGCCGGATGAAATTTATATAGGACACACATTGGCTCTATCCTTTAAACGGACCGTAAGTCGGTTGATTGAAATGCAGAGTGATCAATATTTCGCATTGAGTTAGTAGGTGATACTATGGCGCTAGTTTGACGGCTAGACTTTTTATTTTTGTTCAATTGCAGTGAATTTGGGGGTTAAATGGCAAGTACGGTAGATGAGTTGACTATTGAATACGTTGAGGATGGCGTCACTACGGTCAAACAACTCGACAAGGTTGTTCTGACGAAGGGGGCTTGGTCGACCATTCTGTATCGATATCAGGACTGGGATAGAAAAAAAGAGGCCTATGGACCGGACAAGTATTCCATACGTCGTTATCAGAAGCGTGATGGGGACTATGTGCAAAAATCAAAATTCAATATTTCCAGTCGGGACCAGGCGATTCAGTTGATTGAAGCTCTGCAGAACTGGGTGAAGGAATAGCTACTACCAAATGGTGTAGATTGTTAATAACGTGACGCCGTTTGCATAATTCAATAGCTGTCTAACCGTAAGATCAGCGTCTTCTATATTAAAAAGAACAACGTTGATTGAGGTGTGGGATAGCTTATGGCAACGGGTAAAGTTAAGTGGTTTAACAGCAGTAAGGGATTTGGATTTATTCTACCGGACGATGGTTCTGAGGATGTCTTTGTTCACTATTCGGTAATTGAGGGTGATGGATTTAAGACGCTGATGCCTGGTCAGATGGTTGATTATGCGGTAGAACAAGGCCCCAAAGGTTATACGGCCACTCTAGTCAAGCCCGTCTAACAATTTTCCAAGCGATAGTTGGGTCAGCAACGAGCTATTTCAACGGGGCTTCTATTTCTGCATATTGGTCTCTGTCGCTGTATTGAATGGCCAGATGTTTGTGGCTTTTTTCTGAGAGGCTGGATTTGTAGAGTTCAACCTTGTGGGCGTTAAGATTGGGTATTTGTACGGTCTTGTTGAATACAGTCAGTTCTCTGACCATTTGCTCCTGTCCGGTCAATAGGGCGTAGTAGGCGCCTGAGAACAGAACGATTTCTTTCCCAAAATGCCAATACTGTCCATTTATTGACAGATGTGCCGGTTCCAGACGCGGCAACAAGGGGATAATATCTTCCTGATTGATTACCCTCACCAGGGGTAGGAAATTGTAGGCGGCAGCACCAGGTTTGTCAGTGACCTTGGGTTGCCCGAAGGTGACGACTTGATCGATATGCCGTTCATCATTGGCTGCATACATGGCACAGATCAATGCAATGGCACCACCTACACCGTGACCCGCAAAAACCAATCTATCCTCATCCAATACATTTACTTTTGCTAGGTTGTATATTTCAAAGGCGATACGCCGCCACGCATCATTGAGATGGATGTTCAGTGTGGGATCGAAACGAAGAGTTTCGCCGCTATCCTCCATCAGGTCATTAAGTCGGAATGTTGCAGAAACAATAACAACCTTTTCCTTTTCCCCTCTGTGTTCCAGGACGTACCATGGGGTGCGGGTGGTTTCGCTTTGCCCGGACGCAATCAGACGGTGGTGAGCAAAGGTCAAGTTTTCAAGTGGCTGATTTAGAGGGCGATTGGTTAATGCCTCTACCAGCTGGGCTGTATGGTTCAATTGATTAAAATCCCACTGATAGGTAGGGAAAGTGCTTGTGGAATCTACGGTAGGCGCAGTAGTCTGACAGGCAAGGGTCCAAAGTGGTGCCATGAATGCCAGTATAAGTTTTTGACAGCGCATTGTGGTCCCCCTCCCTAAAGCTGAGTTTTTACCATGCGCTTTTTTTAAGTGAATTACAAGGTGTATGATAGGTGTTGTCTCTGTTTAACTTTTCAGTTAATTATTACCTAATAGTATTCCTGTGTTTGAATATCTTTGTCAGCAGTACATTTTGCCTGGCAGGTTCTTTCCCCGATGAACTTTCCTCATGGGTAGAGCGGGTGTCCACGACAGAATTCCAGCGGGAATACCTGTTGGATTATAAGGCAGATGGCGCTCAATTATCAGGTCGTATAGCCTCCTCGATCAACCGACCCTTTTCGCATATTAAATCCTTATTTCATGACATTCGTAACCTTTGCCTTATCCTGCCGCTGAATATCAATGTGCGTTCATGTATTTACCGCAAGGTTGACGATAAGTGGTTGTTTGAAATTGTGGCGGGACCCCGTCAATACGAATCCGATTCGGCCGTATACAGTTTTTCTTATTTATTGACCCGGGCTCAATTTTCTGATGATTTAATTTATTTACATCTCCAGGCCAACAAGGGACCAATTTCCACAGCGAACTATCACATTGAGTTGACGTTCAAACCGATGGCTGAAAAAACGTTGGTTGGGCTGGGGTTTTCCCACGAAAAATCTTCTCTAAGTCGAGTGGTGACTGGTTTATATCTGGCCTTTTCCGGTGCGGGAAAGGTGGGGTTCAGTACTGTAAACCAGTCAGATGGGCAATTTTCACCGGTGCGTGGAGAGCAGGGGATTGTCGAGCGTAACCTGATGCGTTATTTGCTGGCAATACGTGCTTTTATAGAGGAGGGTGGTGCCAGGGAGGATTTAAAGGCGACGTTTCGTCGCTGGTTCTTTCTGTCGACGTTGTACCGAGAACAATTGTACGAAATACCGGAACAAGACTATATGCGATATAAACTGAATCGCTATGATCAGCAGCGATTATTGCAACAATATGTTGACTCTGTTGGCGGTAAATATGACTGACGGTCGTCACGGGTGGATGCCGGCTTCTGGTGTCAGGATTCATGCGGGGGACGAAAAGTTCGTGCCGGCGATCGAGTCCTTGTTGAAGGGTGCACGCGTATCGATTCTGATAGAAATGTATCTAGTGGAATCAGGTCATTGGTTTGATGATTTGATTGCAATTTTAGTAGAGCGTGCGAGTGTCGGTGTTAAGGTTTATTTCTTGTTGGACCATTTTGGTAGCATCAATGTGCATTCAGAAGATCTGGAGCGTTTGCGGGTTGCGGGAGTGAAAATCGCTTTTTACAACCCAGTGCGTTTTTTTAATTTGCATCGCTATATTAGACGGAATCATCGAAAATTGATTTTGGTTGACAGCGAACGAATCTTGCTCGGCGGGGTAGGGTTTACTGATCGGTTCAATAGTCAATATACCGAGCGTGCCTGGTTTGATGTAATGGTGGGGTTTTCGGGGTTCGCTGTGTCGCCCTGGATTGAGTTGTTCAAGGAAGTATGGCGTCGCTGCGGCGGTGAGTCTCTTGTCTCTCAGGGGTTGTTGAGGCAGCCTACTGATCAAGGATCACCAGCGAGGATGGCGCTATCTCGTGGTTGGGGCTTCGATGAGATAAGCAGGCAGCTTTATCGCAGAATGCGCTATTCAACGCAACGTGTGTATGTAGCTACTGCCTATTTTTTGCCTACCAGGAAATTCAGGCGTCGCCTGAAGAGAATGGCGCGCGCTGGAGCGGATGTGCGTCTTTTGTTGCCAGGCGAACATATGGATCATCCAGCTATCCGCCAGGTTAGCCGACGTTATTTTTATCGTTTGTTGCTGGCCGGAGTGCGTATTTTTGAATACCAAGATTCGTTTATGCATGCAAAAATATATTTGTGTGATGGGTGGGCATGTGTAGGGTCCGCTAATCTCGATCGTTGGGGTACGCGTTGGAATTTAGAGGCGAATCAGGAATTTATGGGAAATGACGTTGTTGTGGGGATTTTGCAGGTGTTTAATGACTGTTTCGAAAAAAGTGCGGAGGTAACTCTCAGTCATTGGTATGGTCGGTCTCGTTGGCAGCGTTTCGGTGACCGTGTTTGGGATATGGTTGCTCGTGTTTTTCAGCGTTTAGAAAGTTTCTTGATTCGTTTGGTTCATAGGTTGGAAAAAAAGAGTAAGTAAAGGTTTGTATAAAGCGAGCAAGTGATTTCTGATATAGGGCCATATGTGTGGGTTTCAGGCTATTTGGAGTGGTTGCGAGGGCGATTTTTGTGAGTAAGGTTCGCAAGNNGTCGTGTTGTTGGTTGGGTTCGTGCAAAAGAGCCGTTTGTCCGATGTTGTGTATATGCCGGCGATTACAGCGCAACTAAATACTCGCCATATTCCTTCGGATAAGCCACGAATTATACATTTTTGGGCGGAGTGGTGCAGGATTTGCCGCTTCGAGCAAGGGGCGATTGACAGTCTGTCAGAAAAATATCCAGTAATTACGGTCGCAGTTGACTCGGGAGACGTTTTGGCCGTGCGGCATATTGTCGAACGGCGCAATATTGCAGCGCCTGTGTACGTTGACAGCGACTATCGCCTGTCAAGGAGTGTTAAAGTTCGCGCCTATCCAACCACATTGTTTGTCGATGGGCAGGGCAAGATACGGTTTGCGGAGGTGGGTTATAGCAGTTACCCGGGACTGGTTGTCAGATGGTGGCTGTTGATATTATTGTTCAGTTGAGCTGGATCTGTTTTTCTGCCGCCGGCGTAGCTCTATTAACATCTGTGCTTGCTCTTTTTTGTGGATTTCGTAAATGGTTTCGTCAGTTAGATTATTGACCGGGAATAAAAGTAACTCTGTAAGATCGTTTTCGTGTTTTGACATGGGTTTTTGCGAGGGGGTGGCTAGCCTGCGAACACTGGCCCAGTAATCAAAGCCGGAGGCTTCAAATACTTTCCTGACGAAATGTTGCCTGCCTTTGGTGTTCAGTTGCTGCGGACTTGCACTGAATGATGCCGCCGCAGTTTCATAGTTTTTGGCTAGGGTCTGTAAGTCCTCTATCGAGGCATTGGCGGCTGGAAGGGCCGTTTCCTGCGCGCATGACTGTAATGCCAAGAAAAAGAACAGAGATAGGATCGACGGTTTCATGATCGGTTTTTTTGATTGTTTAGAAAATTTATGATTGATTCAATCGGTTGTGGAGAACAGATGTAGTTGCCTTGGACGTAATCAACATGGTGTTTTTTTAGCAATTCCAACTGGGCGGCTGTCTCGACGCCTTCCACTACCACTTCGAGATTCAGGTGTTCTGCAATACTTTGGATGGCGTTGATGAAAACGGCCTCCTTGGGTTTCGCGATGATGTCACGTATAAAGGACTTGTCTATTTTTAGGCACTGAACGGGAAGTTTCTTTAAATAGTGTAATGAAGAATAGCCGGTTCCAAAGTCATCTATTGCCATGCGTATGCCAAGTGCTTGGAAATTCAAAATCTGTTGCGATACCAGATCAAGGTTTTCCATGGCGTTGTGTTCGGTGATTTCCAGTTCCAGTTGCTTCAGCCAGGCTTTATGATTGTTCTCTCGGAGAAAATTGATCAGTCTGTCAGTTTTTAGCTGACTGTTTGTGACGTTGACTGAAGCTACAATCGATAGTCCTGTTTCTGACTGAATCTTATGAAGGTCTTGTAACGTCTTGCCTATAACCCACTCACCAACTTCTGTCATAAGGTTAAGTTTGTCGAGTAATGTTATGAACTCAGAGGGGGCGACGTCACCGTGCGTAGCGTCGTGCCATCGCAACAAAGCCTCTAATTTGACTGTGTTACCGGTGTGTGTGTCGACAATGGGTTGGTAGGCAAGGGTGAATTCCTGTTTTTGCCAAGCACTAACCAGGCGGGTTTCGAAAGCAAGCAAGGCGTCGCTAACCGGGCTCATATCATTGGCGTAGAACTGTATGTTTTTTCCGCCGGTGAATTTAGCCCTTTGCATGGCCATGTCCGCGTGGCTGAACAATGTTTCATAGTCCCGTCCGTCCTGTGTGAACAGTGCGACACCGATGCTGGCGCTCATATATATGCTGTGTCCGTCGTATACAACCGGCTCGTTAAAGGTGGCCATAATCATTTCGGTGAGGACCGGCAATGTAAAGTGGTCACTTAACGGCGTAAAGGCTGCGAAAAGATCTCCAGTGAATTTGCTGAGTATCGAGTGGTTTGGTAGTAGTGAGCGCAGGCGAGCGGCAAATATCTGCAATAAGTGGTCTCCAGCATCGTGTCCCAACGTTTCGAGAATTGTCCGAAAACGGTCGATGTCCAAGACGAATAGTGCTGCGGAGCGGTCGCCGTGTTCCAGGCGTTTGCAGATTTGATTGACGCGCTGGCTGAAGATGCGACGATCCAATAGACCGGTTAGACGGTCAAGCTGCTGAAAAAATGGAAACCCTTCCAGGGTTGCCGAAGCCCCCTCTACGTCCTGATCTAGAGAGGACTGTTCGGTTATGGACAAGAAATAGCGTTGAGCTATGCCGGGACCACTGTGGTACAGGGGGGTGATTTGTACTAAATAGTTGTTTGCGATACCTTCCGCATTGATAAGTTTCAATTGTGAGTTCCTTTCTGGGGTGCCTGTGACGTACGATGTTAGAAGACGGCAGAGTGGCTGCAATGCAGTGATATTTATCAGCGGGTATTGTTCGCCAAGTTCGCTATTGTACGGGAATTCATCCTTGAAACGTTGATTGCTGGTCAGGATATGCTGATGTCGATCGACGATGGCAAGCATAGCATCAGATAGATTGAACAGCGAGTTGAGTAAGCGGTTCTCATCGGTCAGTATAAACTCACGCTTTTTCTTTGCCGTTATGTTACGCGTTGTCCCCTCGACGCCGGTGATGTTGCCCTGGCTATCGAAAACATATGCAGCGTTTGTTGATACCCAGATGATCTGGCCGCTTTTTTGGGTTAAACGCGCTTCGAAGTTGCTGATTTTTTTACCGTCGGCATTTAGTTCATTGAACAGTCGTAGACGCTCTTCCGGGTAGGTATAGAGGTTGAGGATATTCATTCCCAGGACTTCGTTTCTTTCGTAGCCGAGTAAATTCGCGACGCCTTCCGACGCCTCGACGATAATGCCGCCATTGTCTACGCGATAATAGACATCCTGCATATTGCGCAAAATGGCCTGCAAATATTGTTCGGATTGCCTGCGCTTTTCTTCCGTAGCGTTATACTCGGAAATGTCCACCAACTCGCCTGTGAGGCGGGCAAACGTATGGCGACGGGTGGTATGAAAACGAGCGCGGTAGTAGAAGAGTAGATAGTCGCCGCTTTGACTGCGCAAACGTATGTTGCCGTTGAACTCTTTTTCCGGATTCATACGCTGGTCGGAATACTGCGTTTGAAGTTGTTGCCAATCCTGGGGGTGGACTATCGCGGTGATACGGTTTGTTAGGTGTCGATCGTTATATTTATGGATCCCCAGATGCTGTGCCAACGCCGGGGAAATGAACAGTTTGTTCAGTTGTGGATTCCAGTCGAATATTCCCGTAGTGCCTGTGCATGGGGTTTTTAACGGCTGGTCTTCAGAAGGTGCAAAGACAAAGGAACCCCCTTTCTGCATTTTATCGATGATTACCAGGGAGGCGAACACACTTAGCAGCACTAATACAGGCAGAGATTCATTAAATGGCATGGAATTGATGGAAATCAGTGCGGTCAGTGCGGTTCCCAGGCTGGCAATGAGAATAGTTGTGTAGAGATTGAATACAATGGAGGCAATGGCGATACTGAAACAGATATAACCCAGGGAAAGATTATTGTCCGGGTGCATGTAGTAAAGCGATAGACCGGTTGAAAGCGTGACAAAACATGTCAATAATCCCGCTGCCCTGACCTGTCCGGTACGATTCAGTCCGTAAATCAACGCCAATAGAAAAACCGCGTTGGCTTCGATTAATTGACTGGCGCTAAATTCTATCGCCAGGTATTCCTGAATGGCCAGAGATAAAATATTGATGCTAAGCACAACCACCAGGATGAGAGAGAGCAGGCGCGAATACTCTCGTTTGCGCAGATCGGTCGCACCCGACAAGGGTTCAGTCAGCCAATATAACCAAAGGGCCGGCAATTTCTGCCAAAGGGGTTTGTCAAGCTTCTTGTCAAAGGTCGATATTTTAGACATGTTTTATCTTGTGCAGTACCAATCAACTTGTACTAATTTACCATGGTTTGCCGTTGTCGGTAGGAAATCAGTGGCGTTGAGGACTTATTTCATGGATTGTCGCCGTTATTTGGACTTGATCCTGGGGATATTTTTCAAGGAGGCCGTTTCAGACAAGGCGATGGACAATGGGAACGGTGGTCCTTAAATGTCATTTGCCGCCATTCCGATTCAGGGCAGGGCAGACGGTATTCCTGCATAGGTTAGCCCGTATATGGTGGTGGGTGGGGTACCAATCCGCGCAGATGGTTCACTCCGGGCAATGTTGCAACAACGCGTGATACCGCGCCCCAGACGGGGACGGTCCGTGCAATAAGTGATGAGGTCTATTTATGTGGATTGCGACATGTGAGGTGGCCGGGAAACGTTCATTGGCGATTGTGCGTGGTGAACGGCTTTTGCCGGTGGAGGCCAAAGAGTATGGGGGTGATGACCAGGGGGGTGTGTTGGAGGTGATCCTTGCAGGCGCCGCTGTGTTGGAGCGTATTCGCGGCCTCTGTGATCAGGCTGCAGGTCATGAATGGCTTCCGTTGGATCAGGTGGTCTTGCTGGCACCTATTCCCCGGCCGCGGAAAAACATTATTTGCGTGGGTTGGAATTATGCCGAACATGCCCAAGAGTCCATGGCCGTACAGAAGAAAGAGGCCACGCTTCCTGAACACCCCGTGGTTTTCACCAAGGCGGTGACCAGCGTTAACGGTCCTTTTGCGCATATTCCATTACACAGCGGTGTGACTGCGCAACTGGATTGGGAGGTGGAACTGGCGGTAGTGATGGGACGTGGCGGGAAGGATATATCTGAAAGGGACGCATTGAACCACGTGTTTGGTTATACCGTGATCAATGACGTATCGGCCCGTGACCTGCAGTTTCGTCACAAGCAATACTATCTGGGCAAGAGTCTGGACGGCGCCTGTCCTATGGGACCCTGGATAGTCACCGCCGATGAAATCGACGACGTTCAGAATCTGGAAATTCGCTCCTGGGTAAACGGCCAACTCATGCAATCGTCGAACACCTGCCATATGATATTTTCCGTCGCGCGTCTGATTGCAACCTTGTCGGCAGGTATTACTTTGGAGGCTGGTGATATCATTGCCACGGGAACGCCGGCCGGTGTCGGTTTTGCACGTCAACCGCCGGTGTTCTTACAGGCTGGGGATAGGGTTGAATGTGAGGTTGCCGGTATCGGGCGATTGATCAATCAGGTGCGGTGATCAACCGCTTTGCGCATCCCGGAATATCATGTCGGCGTTGGGGCCAAAGATGGTCTTGCCGGGGGCAAATTGAGCACTGAAAAGGTAGTTAAAAGGCAGTTGCCAGATTTTACCATTATCCTTAATAAGGTCATGTTCCTCCCGCATGATGTAGTCTATAGGTTGCACTGGCCATCCCTGGTCATCCAATTCCAAAATGTCTCCGACGAACAACAGACTCGGTGATTGGGAAAAATAGATGGCCCACCGGGGGTCTCGCGTACCCACTACGGGCAATAGCCGGATGTAGGGTTGGAGCAAATCCTGATGTTGAGTTATTACTGTGTCCAATTCCAACAGGTGTTGCGGCGGTGAGGTAATAGTGCGCGCATCGCAGCGATTGTGCCAGCTGGCTGCGTCTTGGTCATGGCCAGGGCTGGTGGAAATAATGAGGTCAACGCCGGTTTGCTGGTTGTGCAAGGCATGTCGCAGGTGTTCGCTAAAGGGAGGCGGATCAATGAGTACCCCACCCAGGTACTCGTGCAGCACAAAATAGGAGGCATGTGTTCCGTTGTGGCTGCTTCTAATCAAATATGCGTGCAGGTGGCTGGATGCAATCAAGGTAATCATGCCGAGATTCTGGCATAGTTAATACCAATTGAACTTTTTAAGCCTAATTTATAACAAGAATTTACAAATCCTATGACCAGCGGGGTTAAAGGGCTTGTGGCCTGCGGCGATTTCAGGTTCGTTGATTCATAAGGCAAGTCCGAAAGGTTGTCATATCCAATGTGTCGAGCAGTTCCTTGGCCGACATCGGCTCTGACCGGTCGATGAATCCCAAGTCTGCTGCCATTGCACCGATAATTTGTTGTGCACTGTAGCCTTGCTGGCGGTAGTAATCCAGCGAGTGGCTGTGATCCCGTTTGGCCAGACGTTTGCCGGTCTGATCCAGTACGAGAGGCACGTGCCAAAAGGCAGGTGCAGGGAAATCGATTGCGTTGAACAAGGCGATTTGACGGGCGCTGGAATCGAGCAGATCGACTCCACGCAAGACGTCGCCCACCCCCATCAAGGCGTCATCTACGACCACGGCCAGTTGATAGGCAGTCAAACTGTCGCTGCGGCGGAGTACAAAGTCCCCTACCTCTTGCTCAAGTTTCTGTTGTTGCCGTCCGCACAGTTGATCGAAGAAGGAGATGTGTCGATCCTGTGTGCGAAAACGCCAGGCCGGATGGCGATCGCTTTGTGCGCCGTGCCGGGCAGGGATATCACTCGCACGAAGGTGACGACACGTGCCGGGGTAGATTGTCTGGCGTGTATGTGGTGCCGCCGAGGCTTCCTGGATATCTTTGCGTGAACAGTAACAGGGGTAGACAAGCTCCTGGGTTTTGAACAAATCCAGTACCTGCCCGTAGATCTCCTCCCGTTCGCTTTGGGTATAAGGGGCACAAGGCCCACCCACATCTGGACCCTCATCCCAGTCCAGACCTAACCAGTGCAGGTCGTGGAGTATTTGCCGGGCAAAGTGGTCATGACTGCGTTGTCGGTCCACATCCTCCATGCGCAGGATAAAGCGTTGGCCCTGTAAACGGGTGAGCAGCCAAGCCAGCACGGCGGTGCGCAGGTTACCCAGGTGAAGTGGGCCTGTGGGACTGGGGGCATAGCGGCCGGCTGGGGACGTATGGCGCAGTTCCAGCGCCTGTGCCAGTCGTTGTTCCCAGGGAATCGGTGACATAGGTGTGGTCACCCGAGGTTTTCGAATCTATTGCAAAGTTGAAGAGGGGTTGGGATTGGTGTTGGCCGGGATGCCGGTGCGCAGCTCTTCGTCACTGGCCTGGCGTACGCCGGTGACAGTGATATGAAAGGTTACCGTCTGTCCAGCCAGCGGGTGGTTGGCATCTACAGTCACCTCGCCGTTTTCGACCCGGCTTACGTAAAATTCTACCGTTTCACCATCCTCTTTTTCTAAGGTGGGACGCGCACCGACGTGGCGAAACTCCGGTGGCACATTTTCTAATTTGTCGGTAAAAGTGAGCTTGGGGTTGTAGGGGCCAAAACCCTCTTCCGGCGTCAGTTCCACCACAACCTTGTCGCCTATGCCCTTGTTTTCCAGGCAACGCTCGACCTTTTCAAACATGGGGTTGTCGATGCCGTGGATGTAATCCATGGGCAGGTCCGATTGTTCAAACACCTGACCCTGCTGATCGAGGATTCGGTAGATAAAGGAGACGACGGCGTTTTTCTGGATCTGCATAAGGATTTCCCAAGGGCTAACAGCAAAAATTTACAGGGTCGAACAGTGTACACCAAGGCCTAGAGACCATCCAGCCAGCATGGCGTCGACTAAGATCTGCTGGGGTGGGAGATCTCGGTTTATTTTCCAGGGTTGGCGCCTATAATTGAATGGGCCTGTTCCAGGTCGCCGGTAGCGACTCACCGAAACCCCCTCAGGTACCAAACTCACTTTCAACAGACAGGATCGTGGCTATGGCCATATTGGTCTTAAAAACAGATGATTTTCAACACCAGGTCAACGATGTTGCCCGCCAGATTGTTCAATATTTCGAGGTTATGCGCCATGATGCCGACGAGGAGATGTCGCCCGACCAGCTTTATCAGCAGTTACAACATTTTTTTGTCATGTTGTCGGCGGCGGAGGTGGTGTCTCATGCCTCTGCTGAGTTGGCACAGGAACATATTGGTCAGGTCACGGAGATGGGCGATGTGGGGTTACAATTGCTCAGCGGTTTTTCCTACTGGGCAGGCTTGATGGAACAAGACCATCTGCGCGACCAGATTGACCGCCATACCGTAGCTCTGGCAGTAATGCTTGCCCGCATGGGGGGGCACCTGGAGGCGGTGGATATTGTTACCGATGCCCTGGCGCGGGTGGCCAATATACTGGAAGAATCAGCCGACCTCGAGGTGCTGTCGACCTATGTCAGCGAGGTGTTGACTGCAGTGGCCCCGGCCATCCAGGTGGACAAGGACAAACGTGACGCCAATCGACCCTGGCGTATTTTGATTCTCAATCACGGCATTATTGCCACCCGTTCGCACAATCCCGACCTGATGTGTAAGGCGTTCGATGACCTGGAGCGTTTGCTGCCCGATGACGCCGGCGATTTTTTTCGCGAGGGCATGGAACAGATGGCGCGCTTGCCGTATCCCTCCCATGTCCGTAGAGTGGTACAGGACTACTATCAACGCAGCAGTGTCAGAAAGCTGCACTGACTGGCGGGACGGTTATGGCGGAAAGAATCGGTTTTATCGGCTTGGGCATCATGGGCAAACCCATGTGCCGCAACCTGCTCAAGGCGGGTTACGACGTGTGGGTCTATTCGCGGCGTGAAGACGCCGCCGATGAGGTGGTTGAGCTGGGGGCCAAGCGCTGCTTCAGTCCGGTTCAGGTGGCGGAAAACAGCGACGTCGTGATCACCCTGTTGACCGACAGTGGCGATGTGCAACAAGTTGTCGCCGGCGAAAACGGTCTGTTGGAAGGGGCGGCGGCGGGTAGCATTATTGTCGATATGAGTACGATTTTGCCCTCAGTGAGCCGCGAGCTGGCTGAGACCTGTAAACAGAAGCAGGTGCAATTTCTCGATGCCCCTGTCTCCGGTGGTGAGAGCGGTGCGATCAATGGGACCCTTTCCATTATGGTTGGCGGGGAAGGAGAGGCCTTTGACAAGGTGTTACCCATCTTCAAGGTATTGGGTGAGAACATTGTTCTGATTGGTGACAGTGGCGCCGGGCAGGTGGCCAAGACCTGTAATCAGATGATCGTGGCGCAGACCCTGGCAGCGGTGGCCGAG
>DKAX01000057.1 GCA_002450975.1 Proteobacteria bacterium UBA6915 | reverse complement strand
TGATCGGCGAGGGCTGGAACCGGCCCATCGGTCAAAGCGATCCCACCGCCCACGCCGAGATCGTCGCCTTGCGCGCCGGTGCCCAGTCCCTGGGGAATTACCGCCTGCCCGGAACCACCTTATATATTACCCTTGAGCCCTGTACCATGTGTGCCGGGGCGATAATCCATGCCCGTGTTTCGCGTGTGGTGTTCGGCGCCGCCGACGCCAAGACCGGAGCGGCGGGCACTGTTTTTCATGTGTTGCCCGGCGAGGGCATGAATCATCAGGTGGCCCTGACAGGCGGGGTGCTGGCCGAGGAGTGCGGTGCGCTGCTCAGCGATTTTTTTAAGCAAAGACGTGGGGGAAGTAAATAATGAAAGGTTTGTTATGGGCGAGCGCTTGTTGCGGATTGGCGGCGACGACCGTGTTGGCCGATTATCCGCCTGCGACGGTGACCATGGAGTTACAGCGGGTCTCCGAGCATGTGTACTATGTACAGGGCCCGGCGGGCATCGCCACTGATAATGAGGGTTTTATTTCCAACGCAACTGCGATTATTGCCGATGACGGTATTGTCATCGTTGATGCCTTGGGATCGCCCTCACTGGCACAGATGTTTATGCAGAAGGTGCGCGCCGTCAGTGACACACCCGTGCGCAAGGTGATTGTTACCCACTACCATGCCGATCATTTTTATGGACTGCAGTTTTTCAAGGATATGGGCGCCGAGGTCTATAGCGGCGAAGGGGCTCTGGAGTACCTCGCTTCTGATGTGGCGCAGACCCGCATCAAGGAACGGCGGGAATCACTCAAGCCCTGGGTCAACGAGCAAACACGTCTGGTTAAGCCGGACCATGTGATCAAGAGTAACACCCGCCTAAGCCAGGGTAACCTTGATCTGGAGATCGAGATCATTGGTGCCGCCCACTCGCACGGTGATTTGATTGTCTATATTCCACAGGATGGGGTCTTGCTGGCGGGTGACCTGATTTTTGAAGGTCGGGTGCCTTTTATCGGCGGTGGTGATACCTCTCTTTGGATCAGTACGCTGGAGACCTTGTCCAAACGGGACGTTAAGGCGGTCATTCCTGGCCATGGTCCTGCTGCACAAAACGCTGCCAAGGCCGTTCACCTGACCCACAGCTATTTGAGTCTGATGCGCACATCAATGCTGGCGGCCGTGGCGGAGATGCAGACCTTCGACGAGGCCTATGGACAGGTAGATTGGAACGCGTTTAAGGACTTGCCGGCCTTTGATCGAGCCAACCGCATCAATGCCTACCGGGTGTTTATCTATCTGGAAGGTGAATCCCTGCGAGGGAACTAGACCGGCAGGGCCGGTCCAGTCCAATTTTCCGCATTACAAGGCAGGGACGCTGATATCGAGGGCGCGTGTATCCAGGTTGCGCTTTTTCTCTTCCTTCGCCTTGTCCGACAGCCAGGTCAGGATATCGTAATAACTGCGTATGTTTTCCACATAGCGTACTGGTTCATGGCCACGCGCGTAGCCGTGCTTGGTCTTGCTATACCACTTTTTCTGCCGCAATAGAGGCAGGTTTTCCTTCACATGCATCCATTTATTGGCGTCAAAGCCTCGTTGTTTCGTGATGGTGCGTGCATCCTCCAGGTGGCCCAGCCCGACATTGTAGGCGGCTACCGCCATCCAGGTGCGATCCGGTTCTTGTACCTCTTCATCGATCATGTCGTGCAGCAATTTGATCCAGATGGCGCCGCCGCGGATGCTCTCCTCGGGATCGGTACGCTCTTTGATTCCCAAGTGACGCGCCGTGGTGCGCGTTAACATCATCATACCGCGTACACCGGTATAGGATTTTGCATCGGGATTCCAGTGTGACTCCTGATAGCTCATGGCAGCCAGCAGGCGCCAATCCAGGCTGTGTTCATCGGCAAATTTTTCAAACATATCCTGGTATGTGGGCAGGCGCACATTGATCTGCTTGATGAAATATTCAGTGCCGTAGTAGTCATAGTCTTCGGTATGACCGTAATAGCGCTCCTGTAGTGACGCCAGTACACCATTGTCCTTAATCTTGTTGAAGAAGGTGGTTGCTGCGTAGTAGAGACTGGTGTCGGTATTCTTCGGGAAGGCCCAGGCCAGAGGTTCCGGCTCTGACAAATCAAAGGCGACGCGCAATTCCGGGTGAAAACGCAGGTTGAGGGCCAGCTCATTGGAGTCGGACACGGTATAATCGATCAATTGATCCCATACCAAGGTCAGCAGCTCCTCACTCTCCAACTCACTGTTCTCAGTCCAGGCGAGATTAGCATTGAGTTCCTTCAATTCATTCAGTCTTTCAGTGTGACTGCTTCCCGCAACAACCTCTAACAGGCCATTGGTCAGATCGTTGACCGAGCGCGGACGTGGCCCCGGAGCCTTACTGTTATAGACCAATTGCTGGGTGATGTACTGATAGGGTGGCGAGAAGCGAACACGCTCTTTGCGTGCTTCAGTAACAGTCAGACCCGCTGCGGCAAAATGGGCGCGGCCATTTTCCAGCATGTCAAAGATGTGTGGCAGATTATCGGGAACAATGACCTTGAGCTCGACACCGAGGTATTCGGCGAACTGCTTGGCCAGATCATATTCGAATCCCATCGGTGATTCATCCGGTCCTTCATAGAAGGTGGTGGATGTATTACGGATGATGACGCGTATCTCGCCGCTGTTCTTAACCTGCTCCAATAGCGAATCATTTCTACCGCAACCGGTGACGAGTGTTTGAATCAACAGGATGAATACTATTAACCAACGCAACAGCTTATCTCCCTATCTTAAGAAACCTATAACGGCATCCAATGCAAAAATTCCAATGAGAGTCGCGTTTTATTATTGGTCTATGCGGTTATCCGGTTTTTACCGGCCTCCTAATGCACTTGTTGTTTACAACCATGCCGCTTATGCCGGCGGTATTCTACTACATTTCACATAGGTACAAAGCGAATATTTCTAACCCAATGCCTTATTTCTGCCTATGCTCCATTTTCCTGGTGAAATACTTGGTAACTTGTTGATGTACGGTTATTTCTTTATGAATAGATTATCTCGCCAATGACGCGCAAAAGGAAAGTGATTTTTTGTCTAAATCAGGGTGGTACTATTTAACTGCTTGATATTTTGTAGATTTCAAGGCGGTGTGGAATCAGGGGATATTTTCAAGGTTGAAATTTTATTGAAAAAATCTTGATAAATCAGCTCTGTGTTACCATCTTTGCCGGTTATGAAACCCGTTTCTGGTGAAGACCTTGTGTGGTACAGGGTCAAAGGTCGGGGCCAGGGAATTTTACGTGTATAAAGCCATTGAACGTTATTTGAAATATCTGGTGGATCATCAGCACCACAGATTGTTGACGCTGGGTCTGAAAGGCTTGGAAAAGGAAACACTGCGAGTTGGAAGCGACGGCGTCATTGCCCAGACTTCCCATCCTTTAGCCTTGGGATCAGCATTGACCAACCCCTATATCACGACAGATTATTCCGAGGCTTTGGCTGAGTTCATCACTCCACCCTTTGTCGATGCCGATCATGTATTGCAGTTTCTCGATGATACCCAGCGATTTGTCTATGCACATTTAAATGAAGAAATTTTGTGGGCAACCAGTATGCCCTGCGTTGTGCCTGGGGAGACTGGTATTCCTATCGCGCAATATGGTTCTTCCAACGCAGGCAGGATGAAAACGGTATACAGGCTTGGGCTTGGGTATCGCTATGGTCGTGTGATGCAGGTGATAGCCGGTGTCCATTTTAATTATTCTGTTCCTGAGGCGCTGTGGCCGATTTTGCAGGAATTCAGCTCCGACCACTCCTCACAATTTATATCGGAACGCTATTTCGCCATGTTACGTAATCTGCAACGGCTGGGTTGGCTGGTGCCGTATCTGTTTGGCGCCTCACCTGCCGTGTGCAAGTCCTTCCTGGGTGGCAAGCCGACTGAGATGGAGTCGTTTAACGCGACGACTTACTATGAACCCTTTGCGACTTCTTTGCGCATGGGGGATATCGGCTATCAGAATAACAAGGAAAACGAGACTGGTATCAAGGCGAGCTATGACAGCCTGGAGAGCTATGTCGAGAGTCTTACCTGTGCCATCAATACAGTCTATCCTGGTTACGAAAAAATCGGTGTGGGGGTTGATGGTGAATATCGCCAGCTCAACGCCAACATTCTTCAGATTGAAAATGAGTATTACAGTACTGTGCGCCCCAAACAGATATTGAACGGGAATGAAAAACCGTCGCTGGCGCTGAAGCAACGTGGTGTACGTTATCTGGAGTTGCGCTCTGTTGATGTCAATGCTTCACATCCTCTGGGTATCGACCGGGAACAAATGGCGTTCCTTGAGGCATTTATGCTGTTCTGCCTGTTCACCGACAGTCCGGTAATATCGTCAACAGAGAGGGCGGAGATTGATTACAATGAATTGGTAACAGCCCATCGCGGGCGAGAACCGGGATTGCAATTGCGTCGCTGTGGTAAAGATATCAGTTTACGCGCCTGGGCTAACGAGGCGTTGTCGGCGATGAGTGGGGTGTGCGAGGTCCTGGATTCGGCATCGGCTACTACCCGCTACAGCGACAGCCTGCGTGCACAGCGTGAGAAGGTGGCCGATCCCGATGCAACACCTTCGGCAATGATGCTTGCAGAGATGCGCAGCAATGATGAAGGTTTTTTCCAATATGCCCTGCGTAAGTCCTGCGAGCATCGGGACTATTTCCAGAAAACGGCATTGTCACAAGAGCGCGACGAATTTTTCCAGGGTGAGGCCAGGCAATCACTGCAACGCCAGAAGCAAATAGAGCAGGAAGATACGTTGGGTTTTAGTGACTATCTGAAGCAGTACTTTGCGCAACAGTAGTGCAATGAGACCGTTTTGAACACGCTCCAAATCAGACTGCTTTTATCACTGACGCTGTATTTGGTCGTGTTACCATCCCAGGCGCAGGACAACCGAATCGACGGCCGTTTTTACAATATCTATCCAGAATTGCACGCGCGGCACGGTTTTTGGCAATTTGTACAGTGGCGTTGGCGGCGTCAGGATCCGGTGACCGGCCAGGATCTCAGTAAACTGTTTCCAATCAGTCCTACCGACCTGGATTTCTTGCGGACGAATACGTCCCAGGTATCCTGGACGTGGATTGGGCATGCGACCGGTTTGCTGCAGATTGCCGGAATAAACATATTAACCGATCCGCAGTTTTCCCAGCGCGCATCGCCGGTACAATGGGCCGGGCCCAAGCGCTACGTTCAACCGGCCATCCCCCTAACGGAGTTACCTGAAATCCAACTAGTGGTGATTTCACACGACCACTATGATTCGCTGGACTTGCAGAGTATACGCGGGCTTTACAATCGACCGGGGGGACGGCGGACGTTGTTTCTGGTACCCATGGCGTTAAAGGCCTGGTTTCTGGAGCAGGGCATTGAGAATGTCGTGGAGCTGGACTGGTGGCAGTCGCACCAGTATGCCGGTTTGGAGATTAGCGCCGTACCTGCGCAACATTGGAGCAAACGCAGTTTTTGGGGGCGCAATTCCACTTTGTGGGCTGGTTGGGTCATTCGCCATAACGATTTTCGGTTTTACTTTGCCGGCGACTCCGGTTATGCGCCACATTTCAGGGCAATCGGGCAACGTTTGGGACCTTTTGATCTTGCCGCCATCCCTATCGGTGCCTACGCACCCCGTTGGTTCATGAAGCCCTTCCATATCAATCCTTCTGAAGCCGTACAGGCACACCTGGACCTGGCTTCCAGGTTGTCGGTTGCCATACACTGGGGAACCTTTCCATTAACCGATGAACCGCTGACGGAACCTCCGGAATTGCTATATCGCGCCTTGGATGCAGCGAAAATCGAGCGGGATCGCTTCAGGGTATTGCAGCATGGCCAGACCCTTGTGGTAGATTGACGGTAGTGGTAATGGGTAGTTAGCAGGAGAAATGTAGCAATGAAGAAGTTGGGTGTTTGGTCTGCCTTGTTGCTGGTTGGCAGTGGGTTGGTTGGTTGCGTGGATAATCAGGGCTTGTTAAATGACAATCCGGAGGCAACCTGGAACTACATACAGAGAAAGATATTTGCTGGACGTGGCGGATGTGCGGTGAGTGGATGCCACCATCCCTATATTAATCCAGAGAAGGGACTGGCTTTGGGCGAAGACCAGTACGGTCCAATTGTCGAGCAGGCTATGTTGAGTTCTACGGTACCGACGATGAAACTGGTCGAACCCGGTGATAAATCGAAGAGTTTCCTTTACTTAAAGGTTACTGGTGTTTTACCCGTAAACGGGGGAGAAGTCATGCCACCCTATCCAGCCGAGAAGCTGAGCGATGAAGATATAGAATTGATCGGACGCTGGATTGACGAAGGGGCTGTCAAAGCCAAATAAAAACTATGGAAAATGTGTCGATACAGCGCTACTTTGCCCTGGCCATGCTTCCACCTGTGGTGATACTTCCATGGTTAGGGATGTTGGCGTCGACACTGGACATTCCAGTTATCAAGCTAATGATTGTTCTAGCGCTACCTTATCTACTGTTGTCCGCTGCCATGCTGGCGTGGATGCGAGGCAGATCAGGGCAGGTCACTTGGGTGATGGCCTATCGAATCCCACTCGTTTACCTGTTTTTTGTCAACAGCCTGGTCTATTTCATCTGGCTGGCGTCGGTGGAGGATTCGGGTCGACTTATCGGCTTGTCGCTGCTGGTATTGTTGCTTGATGTTATTTTTTTGCTGTTCGGCTATGTCTATTTGTTTTTGGTAGAGGCTGGTTACCACTTCCTTTATCAGGATAATAATACGGAGTCAGGCCTGCGGGCCTGACTCCTCTGCTTCAAACCTAGACTTCATAATCCACGACACGGCGTTCAGCGGCGATTTCGCGGACAAACCCTGCTACCGCCTGATGATCTGCGTGATCCTGGTAGGTTTGCAGGTCCTGGTAGCTGGCGAATTCACTGTATAAGACGATATCCGCGCTCTGTTCGCCGGGTAATTGGTTGATACCCACTTCTATGCGTTTTATTACCGGTATTTTGTAGGTTAAATCCATCAGCCGCTTCTGCATAAGCTCGGCCTCGTGTTTGCATTCTGGTTTGAGCCGCCACATCACGATATGTCTGATCACGTACTTTTTCCTGTCATGAAAGATTTCGGAGACGGGCAACGATATCAGGCTTTATTTAGGTAAACCAGAGGGGATGATCCAGCGGCAAGGCGGCAAGAGTTGCCACTGCTTCAGCGAATTGCCGCGACAGAATCTTTGTGGTAAAGCGAATTATTTATGGCTGGAACGTCGTAAGTGGTTGATATTTTAGGTTTCATTCAGTGTGCCTGGGAGGTTGGCACACTGAATGCTTTATTGAAATCGTGTGACAGTTACATCGTCGCACTTTCGTATATCTACCCCTCCCTTGGGGGTGTTCGAAAGGACGCCCCCGTTTTTTTTTATCTCCTCAGGAAAATCCTACTTATTCCGAAGGTCTGTCATTATTTCGGCTTTATTCAGCCAAGCTTGATATCCATCTGCGTCAATTTTATTTGGTGGTTAAGTAACTGATTGTTATTAAAGGATAAATCGGTTTTCGGGGAAAGGTTAAAAATTGGTACGTATTCTGCTTTACCTATAGCGGCAACATAACGTTGCTTTTCTCTTTCCTCCTTAGCTTGTTTATGCGCCTAGTCTCTAGGCGCTTTTTTTTTGTGTTAATGAGACAGGGTTTTTTATCCATCGAATCCTGCGTGTACAATGGTCCTCTTTTCAGATTTTGGCAGTGAAGTCATGAGTTTGTTTTCCCCGGTCGACAGGTCTGAGGAGCGTTATCGCTTACGACGTTGGCTATTTTTGTTCCTGTTGATCAATGGTGTCTTATTATCGGTCGTGGCCCTGCGTTTTCTGCAGGCGGTACAGATTCCAGAGCAGGGACTGGCGAAACTGTTTTTAGCCACTTCGTTGTTGGGGCACTTTCCCTTTCTGGCCCTCCTGCTTTACCCCATGATTGTGTTGATAACCTTTGTGACCCCGCAACGGCGCATTATCATGTCTTTGGCGGTAGGGTTGATCGTATTGTTGTGGCTCACTTTGGTAGTCGACACCTTCATATTTAACCAGTTTCGGTTTCACATGAATGGTATGGTATGGAATCTCTTGTGGGGCGGGGCCGCCCTGGAGATGTTACCGTTTTCCTGGTTGATGTGGTTGCTGGCCGCGGGATTTGTGGTTGCACTGGTAGTTTTACAAGTATGGTTGGCGCGCCTGGTTTGGCGATTGTGTGCTGGTCCGACACGAATCCCGGGACTCAGGCTGGTTGCCCTAGGCGTTTTAACCGCGCTGGTTACCGCCAATCTCCTGCACGCCTGGGCCGATGCCAATCGTTATACGCCTATTACCAAGCAGGTACGTTTTTTTCCTGCCTTCAAACCCTTGACGATGAGTCGATTTTTAGTTCGCATCGGGCTGGCAGAGGCCGGGCAAACCGTGTCGGTGACGATTCCCGATACCAATAGCGATTTGAATTACCCTCTTTCGCCACTGGCCTGCCAACGCCCCGAGCATCAGCTGAACGTTCTGTGGATTGTCATCGATAGTTGGCGATTTGACATGTTGGCGCCAGACGTAACCCCGCATATCTGGAATTTCGCGCAGGAACAGTGGCGTTTTAATAACCATTATAGTAGTGGCATGGCCACGCGTTTTGGCATCTTCGGACTGTTTTATGGAATACATAGCAGCTACTGGCATGCCATGTTGGGTGAAGAGAAGGGGCCCGTGCTCATCGACGAATTGAAGCGCCAAAACTACCGTTTTGGGATCTATGGCAGCGCGCCACTGACCAGCCCGGAATTTGATCGTACGGTGTTTCGCGCTTTACAGGGACAGATCGATTTGTCGATGCCGGGGAAAAAGGTCTATGAGCGCGATCAGGAGATCACACGCCGTTTTCTCGATTTTCTCGATCGTCCCGAAAAGCAACCTTTCTTCGGATTCCTTTTCTATGATACGCCGCATGGCTACGAGTATCCTGCCGACTACCCCAAGACCTTTACGCCTGAGTTAAAGACGGTCAATCACCTGGCGCTGAACAAGGATTACGACCCGGTGCCTTATCGTAATCGATTTAAAAACGCTACGCACTATACAGACTCCCTGGTGCACAAGGTATTGGAAGAAGTTCAGGCAAAAGGCTTGTTGGATAACACGGTCGTGGTCATTACCGGTGATCACGGTGAAGAGTTCAACGAGACCGGTTTGAACTATTGGGGGCACAACGGGAATTTCGGTCGCTTTCAGACCCAGGTTCCGATGGTGATTCACTGGCCCGGCGCTAAGGCGAAGGAGTATGCCCATCTTAGTAGCCATGTTGATCTCGCTCCCACGTTGATGAGAAATTTGTTGGGCTGTATTGAACCGGTGGATTTATACAGCAACGGACGCCTGCTGACGGATACTTCAGAGCGCCCCTTTGTTGTGTCCGGCGGTTGGGATCGCTATGGGGTCATTGAGCGCCAGCGTATCACTGTGACTTATGACGCCGGTGACGTGGATATCGTTGATAGTGACTATCGTCCCTTATCTCAGGCGCAGATGAATCAAGGCATGATGTTGGACGTCATGGGGCAGATGGGGCGTTTCTACGGACGCTGAGCTTGGTTAATAAAGTCAGGGGTGAGTAGTGATAAAACAAAAAATATTTTCTGTAGAGACCAAGGGTCGGGGAACCACCAATATTACCGCACAGGTTGAAAAATTTATTACAGACAGTGATGTTCATACCGGGCTTTGTCATGTTTTTGTCCGTCATACCAGTGCGTCGTTGATACTGTGTGAAAACGCCGATCCTACTGTCCGCAGTGACCTGGAGGCCTTTATGGCACGACTGGTGCCTGACGGTGATGCCCTATTTGAGCATATTCTTGAGGGTGAAGATGATATGCCCGCCCATATCCGCACCATCCTGTCGCACAGCGACATTCACATCCCTGTCATCCAGGGTCGATGCGGCCTGGGCACTTGGCAGGGAGTATTTTTATGGGAGCACCGTAGTGCCGGGCATACCCGTCAGGTGGTGTTAACACTGATCGGTGATTAACCGCATTAAATAAGCGAGTAAAAGTGTAAAAGTTTGTTAAACTTAACAATGAACTTGACCGATTATGTAATGATTAAATTTACTCAAAACAACATTGTTAGTGTTAGGGAATAAAGGGTTAATGGGCAACTCGTTGAATACCAAAGAAGATCAGGCGCATCGCTATTTGATTAGTGATGCCTGGTCCGCACAAGGCGGGTTCGTCGATAGCCAATTATGCGACAGTGTTTCAGCGAAGCCCGGACAAACCATTTTGGACTTAGGGTGTGGTAGCGGTGAAGTCGGCCTTGAACTCGCCCGTAGGCTGCATTGGGATTTGACGGTAGTCGGGATTGACAAGGATCCGGTATCGTTGGAAGTTGCCCAGCAGAGGGCGGTGGTTTCTGAGTCATTTCAGGCCAGTTACCAAATGTGTGTTGATGATGAATGCCTGGTGTTCGCCAACGGAACATTCGATTCTGTCGTCAGCCGATTTGGACTGATGTTGTTTAAGACACCGTATATGGGAATGCGCGAGATGCGCCGCGTTTTGAAGCCGGGTGGGCGTATTGCCGTAACGGTCTGGAGCAATCCGGAAGGTGTTCCCACGCTGTATTGGTCTTATCTGGCGTGTGAGAATCGGGTTCCGCACAATATGCGACCGCCTTTGCCCAAGGTGACCTGTCTTGGGGGGCCGGGTGTGTTGGAGCACATGCTCAAGCGAGCCGGTTTTAGTGAAATCCGATATTCCAGTTACACCTGTCACTACAGATTTCGCGATTTCAACGAATATTGGGCCATTATTTGCGGTTCGGAGATGCTGCGTTCGCAGGTAGCTATTCTGCCCGAAACAGTGGCTAAACGTGTCAAAGAGGAAATCCATCGGCAGGCGCAATGTTATACCCGGGATGACGGTTCTTTGAGTATTCCCCATGAATATCTGTTGGCCACCGGCCGCGCCGGTTGAATTCGTGTTTTGTCTGGTCGAATGTTTTTATTTTCCTCGCTTTAACATTCTTTGTCGCTGAATTATCATGAGGCCCTTATGACAGGCCGCCCCTCCAGCAAAGAAAATTGTATAGTCCTGGTGACAGGGTGTTCCAGTGGTATTGGCCGTTGTGTTGCACTTGGGCTGCATGAACGTGGTTATCGCGTATTTGCCTCGGTACGCACACAGCAGGATAAGGAAGAGCTTTCCAAGTTGGGCCTGACGGTTGTTATGATGGACCTGACGGATTCCGATTCCATCAACTCCGCCGTCGAAGAGGTGCTCGCGCAAACGGGTGGGCGTATCCACGTATTATTTAATAACGCCGCCTATGGTCAACCGGGGGCTGTGGAGGATTTGCGCCGCGATGTGATTCGAAAACAATTCGAGACCAATCTGTTCGGGCCCTTGGAATTGACCAATCGGGTGATACCAGTCATGCGTGCACAGGGTTACGGCAGGATTATTCAGAACAGTTCGGTGCTGGGTTTGGCTGCCATGCGATTTCGAGGTGCCTATAATTCCAGCAAATTTGCCCTGGAAGGATTGACCGATACTTTGCGTCAGGAACTGGTCGGTAGTGGAGTCTGTGTTTCCTTGATCGAGCCGGGGCCGATAACCAGCAATTTTCGTCGCAACGCCATGAAGGCTTTTATGGCGAACATCGATCATAAAAACAGTGCCCATGCCAAGGTCTACGAAGGTGTGATCAAGCGCCTGACCAAGCCCGGTCCTGCACAGCCATTTACCCTGGGACCCGAGGCGGTATTAAAGCGGGTTCTGCATGCCATAGAAAGCGGTCGACCGCGTATTCGCTACTACGTGACATTCCCTACATATCTGTTTGCCACGCTACGGCGTATTCTGTCCTACCGCGCCTTGGATCGAATCCTGTTGAAGGCCTCAGGAAACGAGAATCGCTAGGCGGGGAGTTGCTAGCCGAGGTTGTTTTCAGCGAACTCTTTCTGTATTTTTTCCACTTCCGCGCGGTAGGTAATCAGTATATCCACGCACTCCTTGTCCAATTGGTGTTGGGCCATGGACAACAGTTGCCTGAATGCCTGTTCATTGCTCCAGGCTTGTTTGTAGGGGCGTGAGCTGGTTAGCGCGTCGAACACATCGGCGACCGCAACGATGCGCGCTTCCATTGGAATATTTTGTCCTGTGAGCTGATTGGGGTATCCGCTACCATTCACCGCCTCATGGTGATACTCGGCAATGTGGCGCAGAATGTCGATATTATTGAGGCCACTCAAGCCAAAGTCTGCCAGCATGCTGTCGATAATTTCGCGTCCACGTGTGGTATGTGTTTGCATGATGCGACGCTCTCTTTCAGTCAGTTTGCCAGGTTTGTGAAGTATGGCGTCAGGCACACTGATCTTGCCAATGTCGTGCAGAGGGGCAAACAAAAAAACATGCTCGACGTACTCATCACTCAATTGGTGCTTGGTTGCCATTTTCTGGGCAATCAGGCGTGAATAGCGCGCCATGCGTTCCATGTGCTGTCCTGTCTCGCCGTCACGCTGGTGGGCGAGATCATTTGCGGTTTTGATAGTGGCCAATAGTGTGTGCACGGCGTTTTGTTCATTGATTATCAGCAATGCGATCAGGTGTCCGAAGAGATCGAGATAGTCCAGGTTGTCGTTGTTGAACGGATTGGCTTGATAGGAGTTGAAAAACAGAAAGCCATACAATTGCCCATTGCTGTGAATGGGTAGGGTGTAGCTGGAGCGATACCCCTGGTTATTGATGCGGCGGGTGTGTTCAGCCTGTCCGGAGGCAAAAATGTCAAGATCGTTGATTACCCTGGGCCTGTTAAGGCGGATGATTTCCTGCAACGATGGCGAGTCGGCTAATTTGGACTGATAGAGGCTGAGGGGTTTGTCCGGTCCGCTGGAATGGACGAAGGTTTTCAGGAAATCGGTCTTGCTGTCATAGATTGCGACAGCTATGCGATCAATAAAACTCAATTTTCGTTTCAACGTCTCGTGGATTACCACGAGTTTTTCCGACAAAGGAATATCCGTATTGATTTTCTCGAGAATATCCCTGTGCGTATAGATCGCATCCTCGGTTGTATGTTTCGCGATTAGGTTCATACCGCCCCCTTTACTAGTCAACTATAGCAAATGTTTTCATCTATATCGGCCGTATCGGATTGAAGCAATTCCCTTTGGTCGTTAATAGTAGCGGCGGTAAGGTAAAAATTTTGGCATTTCCAGTCGAATTAGCTGTTTCGGATTGATGGTCTGACCAGGTTGTAGTGTTCAGGTGGCTAATTTTGTATTGGAAAAAAAGGGGGGGTAACAATTTTTTACGATAGGGGTTGTTGGTTTGAGCAAAATCTAGCGGTTCAGGTTAACTGCGATTGAAACTCTAACAACCGTAATTTGACTTGTCGGCACACCCAAGTTGTGGTGCTCAAGGCTTTATTGATAGTCGTAAATCCGACAGTTTTGCTGAGCATTAACGGGGTGTAGGAACCACCGCCGCCGCTCAAACTTCGCTTTCCGCTTCTGCGGATTTGTTACCCAACCCTTCCCGCAATGCCTTGCCAACAGCAAAGGCGGGGATATCCTTCAGCAACACGTCTACATCCGGGTCCTCGTTCTTCATGCCCTTGAGGAACATCTGCGTGTTTAAATAGGTTTCGTAGGCCAATTCGAAATCCGTCTTGTCTTTGAGTTGCTGGATGTCGATGCCTATGCCGGCAAAACGCTCTTTGAACTGTTCGATGCCATGGGAGGTGAACTTGATGCGGCCGGTTTCTGTATCTTCGAGATAAATCATCGATGGGACCTGNNCGGAGATCACCAATCCACTCCCAGGCGTAAGGAGGCCTGATCCCAATCGTCAGCGAAGCGCAGAGGTGAATCCGGGTCGCCAATATCAAAGCGGGTTAGGTTGAAATCAATATGCCAGAAGTCACTGATGGCATAGGCCAGGTTGCCACTCTGTATCAGATCATCGGTCTGCAGGTTGTTGCTCAGGTAGTAGACCGCATTCAAGGTGTCGTGAAAAAAGCCCTTGGACCAACGGGCCAGCCACTGCAAATTGTCCTGGTGTACCCCTATCAGTTCACCGGTACCATCGTTGATGTGCTGGTTGCTCACCTCCACGGTAAGGTTGTAGGCGCCGTTGGCGTTGTAGTCCACCCCCAGCGCGGTTTCGATGGTATCGCGTGTCAGCGGTTGCGTGCCGGGGAAGTAGAGACCCTGTTTGAAGGCTGCCTCGAATTTGTAGAGAAAATTGCCGCTCACCCGGTTGGCGGTGACTGCGACCATGGTGTAGCGGGGATAGGTTACGCGAAAGTTGGGGCGATCGTTTGCATCTACGGATTTAAGTTCGAAGTTGGGATTATCGCTGACCAGACTGGCCAGCATCAGTGACACATCGCTGCCGGTGAAGCTGTAGCGCCAGCGCAGCCCCAGTTCATAATCAGCGACCGCCTCGGGTTTTTGTTCATCGATGACAAATTGGTCCGTGCCCAGCAGATAGCCGATCAAGGC
>DKAX01000039.1:19408-21222 GCA_002450975.1 Proteobacteria bacterium UBA6915 | reverse complement strand
GAAACCCACGGCTCGCGAATCGACTCCGCCACTTAAATAAATCCCCAGTTCCACATCACTGAGCAGGCGATCGGCTACCGATTGACTAAAGGCCTGTTCGAAGGCGTGTTCATCAGCCAGGTGGTCATTGTGAGACTGGTGGCGTATGGGTTTGTCCTTCATGACCAGGCGACAGTTCAGGCCGCTACGGTCGCTTGTGCCGGTCAATATTGCCCCCGCAGGCAGGTGAATGATGTTTTCGAAGGGTGTACAAATGGGTTCGTACAGGCCCACGAATTGTTTCAGCAGTCCGGTGGGCTGCCAGCATTTGGCGGCAGTAAGGCCTTTTATCTCACTGGCAAACTCAATTTTTTCGGAATTGAAAAGGTACTCCTTTTGATAGCGGGCGAAGCGTCGTGTGTCGGTTGCATGCAGGTGTAGAAACAGGGGTTTGACGCCGAAGTAGTCGCGGTGCGCGACGAACCCACTGCCGTCAATGGCGCTGATGACCAGGGCGTACTCGCCATCCAGCTGTTGGAAAAAATCGGGGCCGAAGGCCTTCCAGCCCTCGATCAGGGTCTCGGTGTCACTGCGGGTTTTGAACTGGTGGCCACTTTTTTTGCTGATGTCGGCGCGCAGGTGCAGATGATTATAGACCTCGCCGTTAAAGACGATGACATGACGGCCGTCGCCGCTGACCATGGGTTGACGTCCGGCGGAGACGTCCTGGAAGGCGAGGCGATAGTGGTTCAGCCACAGACTGCTCGCGATGTATTCGTCCTGGTCTGTGGTGCCTCGGTGTGCTACCAGGGCGGCGGCGCGGCGGAAACCATCAAGGCCGGGTGAGTAGGACCGGGATGGTGATCTGTCAGTGAATAGGATGCCGGAGAATCCGCACATGGATAAATTGTCCGCTCAGTGAAAAAGTCACTGTAGCAGATTCGCAAACGGGCTTGCCAGTGAGGTGCCAGATCAGAAGACGAAATTATTGTTGCTGAGTAGGGCCAGGTAGTCGGTGAATATTGTTTTCAGCCTATCCTTGTCCAGCTTGAGAAGCTGACTCAGGCTTTCCAGCGATTGCATACGGCCATTGACGATGCGGTAACGAAAATCCTCTTCCAACTGCAGGTCGCGCGGAGGCATCAGCCATTCCATATGATGTGCCAGAGTCAGAATGGCCCGGTGCCACTCCCTGGGTTTTTTTAAAGAGAATATGGGGGCGTGAACAAAGAATTCCGTTAAGGCATCGATAGTCACCTGTGGCAGACCTATCCGTTGCGCCAGACTGACGATAACTGTGCCGCGGTGGATACCAAAGATGTTCAACTCCGAACGCTCCAATGGAATACCTTTCTCGCTGGAGAGATTGAATGCCCGGCCATATTCGTCCGGAAAGTTGGCTGAAAGTATCAGGGCACCCATTTCATGCATCAAGGCAGTAATGACGACATCATCGGTTATGGCCGGATTACACGCACCGGCGATCAGGCGGCTAAGCAGGCTGATGCGGTAGGAGTGGCGCCATACCAATTCGGTTATGTGCTCCTCGCCACCATTTAGGGCGCGCATAACGGCAATGGCGATAACCAGCTTGACGTTTTTAATGCCCAGCATCTGGATGGCGTTGCGTATATTGGTGACTTCCGACTGACGTGAGCGCAATGGAGAATTGGCGTACTTAAGCAGCGACGCAGAGATAACCGCATCTGCGCTCAATGTGTCGGCCAGCGTGTTGATATCAAAATCATCGCTGCCAATGTCATCGAATAGACGCAGACCAATCTGGCTGGTGGTCGGAAGTTTTAATGTTGCTAAGTCTATACTCATATTAAAAA
>DKAX01000039.1:0-19315 GCA_002450975.1 Proteobacteria bacterium UBA6915 | reverse complement strand
GGCTCCAGCGGAAGCCAGCGGACCAGCAACCACACGGCAAAGGGTATCAGTATTAGGCGAAATAACAGGACTGGTACTACGGCTGGCAGGAGATGCAGATTCTGTCTTTGCCATTGCAGGCTCAGGCCGATAGCAATGAGCATCAGGGGTACCACGGCCCGTGCCATCAGTTGCAGTGTTTCGTGGATAAGGGGGGGTTGATCGAACCCAGCACCATTACATAGGACAGCCACCAAGGCCGCCCAGATAGCGGGAATCTTGACCAGCTCGCCTATTGCCTGATTGCGTGCCAGCGCTTTTCCGTCACCGGCACCAAAGTGAACGGCCAGATAGATACCTAAAGTAAACAGCAGTGGAGTACAGGCGAACAGATCATATTGTATGGCTACACCGCCACCCCAGGGACCGAACAAGGATTCCAACACCGGCAGGCCCATATAAGTGGCGTTGGGAAAGGCAGTGGCGAGGATGATGGCGCCCGCATTGCCAGGTTCAGTACGGCAAAGGCGGCAGCTGAGCCACATGGCGGCGCTGCCGAAAAGAATTCCCCAGGCCGCAGCCAGTGCGATATAGAGGGTGGTCTGTCCCAGGTTGGCGCGCCACAACACGTCCAGCACCAAGGCAGGTAAAAACAGATAGTAAACCAATGAGGTCAGGGAGCGCCTGACTTGCCCATGATCCAGACCGCCGGGGGCCAGCTGTCGCCAGGCAAGACCGCAGCCTATTAATAAGGCCATTTGTAAAAGGACGCTGGTCATTCTGCCAGTTAATAGTGAGGCGGTGGGGTTTCGTCGTTGGCTTCGGCAACGAGTGAGGGGGCCAGGGTTCTTAGCTGCTGTTCCAGGGTCTGCAGTCGCTGCTGGAGTTCGTGTATCTCCGCTTGTTGCCGGTTGACCTCTGTACTGAGTTCATAGATGGCCTGTTCCTGAAAGGCTATGCGGGTTTCAAGTTCTTCGACGGAGCTGATCATAATGGGCTTTCCCGGTGGCGAGGGGCGGCTATTGTATCGGTGTCGCCTGTTGATGGCTATCAGCTGATGGCGGCGTTGTACTCCTTCAGTATCGGCTGATCCTTGAGAAATTGTTGTATCTGCTCGTCATTTAGCGGTTTGCTCAGAAAGTGACCTTGTGCGCTGTTACAGCCATAATCCTTCAGCATTTCATAGACGTAGGGGTTTTCAATACCCTCGGCGACAACCTCGAGGCCCAGATTGTGCGCCAGCTTGATGGTGGAGTGAACGATGATGTCGTCACTGCCGTTGCGGTGCATATTTGATATGAAGGATTTGTCGATTTTTAGTTCGTCCACCGGGAGTTGTTTGAGATACGCCAGTGAGGAAAAGCCGGTACCGAAATCGTCTACCGAGATACGGATGCCCATCTTATCCAGCTCCGTCAGTACCTCGGTGGCATGGGATGGGTTAGACATCATGGCGCTTTCTGTCAGTTCGAAGGCTAACATATCGGGTGCCAGGGGCTGTCGTTCGCAGATCTGCCGTATACGTTGAATAAACTGCGGATCCTTGAGGTTGTAGGCAGAGATATTCACTGAGATGTAGAGGTCGGTGCTGAATCTGCGCAGGTTTTTAATCGATACCAGGGCTTGTTCCAACACCCAATAGGTGAGTGGGTTGATCAATCCTGTGTGTTCCGCCAGATCGATAACCTGATCGGGTGGCAGGTCACCGTAGATCGTGTGTTGCCAGCGCAACAGGGCTTCAACGCCGCGTATTTTGCCGCTTGCAATGTTGAAAATGGGCTGAAAACACAGGTCCAGGGTGTTATCGTTTATTGCGTTACGCAGATCATTGATCAGCTCCAGGCGCTGCATGCTGTAATTGTCCTTGCCTGCGTCGTAGATTGCATAACCGGTGCGATTGTTTTTGGCCTGGTACATGGCGACATCGGCATGTTGAATCAGTCCGGCGCTGTCGTCTCCGTGGTCAGGGTAACAGGCGATACCTATGCTCATGCCAACGAATAATTGCAGATCGTCGATATGCAGCCCTTGGGTCAGAGTCTGTAATAGTTTGCTGCTCACTTGCGCAGCATGGGCGCCATCGGTTCCAGGCAGGATAACAGCAAATTCATCCCCCCCCAGGCGGGCAACGGTATCAACCTTGCGCAATTGCCCGGCAATTCGGGTGCTGACCTCGATCAATACCTGATCACCGATGTGATGGCCTAGGGTGTCATTGATCTCCTTGAAGTGGTCCAGGTCGATCATCAGCAGGCTGACGTGGCTGTGTTCACGCCGGGCAACCTGGATATCATGGGAGATACGGTTGCGCAGCAGTGTGCGATTGGGCAGACCGGTCAGGGCATCGTGCAGGGCCTGGTGTTCCAGATCGTTCTGTCGTTTATGCACTCGGCTGGCCATTTCCCTAAAGGCATTTATGAGTGTGTCAGTCTCCGTGATTTGGGTATTCGGCAACATGAAACTCTCTTTGCCGTCAGATTCCGCCTTTAAGGCGTTGGCCACCTGGTTGATGGGGCGCAATACCAGCCGATCCACCGACCATAGTAAGGCAAGGATCAAGGTGATCATGATGCCGGCAATGGTGTTTATGACCATCAACTGTCTCTTGTTGGAGCCTGACAAGAGATTAAAATCGTTGATACTCGCCTCGTTCGCCAGGTTTTCCAGAGTGAACAACAAGGTTGACAGGGTCTCCATCGCAGGTACTACCTGTTCTTTCATGACTTTGGCGTCCATGCGCCAATCGTCGGTGCTGTTGATGTGCCTGATTTGCCGGTAGCCAGTCAGCCACTGGTCCAGGAGACCTAGGAGTTGTTCAACAGCTATTGAGCCTTCGAATCCCAGGCGTTGGTTTATACCAGATTGACTGAGTATTTGGCTGTTCTTGTAGAGTTCTTGATAGAGGGCTTCAATGGATGTTTCCTGAGTGTGCAGGGCTTGTTCGTCAAATGAACCCAGCCGGTTGGCGAGATAGATGCGGAAATTGGATAGGAGATGGGTCCATAGGTGACGGGTATAAACTGCATGGGTATAGATTTCTGGATCCTGTAACAAACTATTTTCCTGTTGCATTTCATTGATGACAACATTGAACAGATTGTCCAGTAGGTCCCGGGTAGGGCCCATGGTCTTGTTACCCAAGGCCAGTGCGGGATACTGCCGAGAGGCGTCGCCGCGTATATCGAATAACTGTTGTGCGTTCCGATGGTAGATATCAAATTGATCGACTATTTTGTCAATAAGATTACTGGTGGCGATAGAGAGCCACAGGGGATTGTTCTTGATGGAAACGCTCAGTTTTTTTGCCGTATCAATAGTCTTGAGCGCTTGAGATTTATTGGTCGATTCGCCAGGGGCGAACAAGAATGCATCCAGGTAGGTAAAGCTGCTCTGGAGATTCCAACGTATCAAACGGATTTGTTCTAGCAGCCGATGATTGCTTTTTAGGTGGATCTGGCTCTGGTTTTGCGTCTCTCCGGTATCCCGGGTTAGCCATAGCGTGCCGCTAAGGGCGGCAAGCAGGCAAAGCAAGGCGCTAATCAGAAATCGTGTCTTTAGGCTGCGCAGCCAAATTTTTTTATTTTTTTTCATTGGGCCTTGGCCAATCTTCGATGTCGTCATAGCGGGAACAGAAAAGAATCAGAGTCTCGTTAACTATAGTCTTTTTTGCTCTTGTGAAGAAATTTTTCATGGCATTTTATTGCGGTAGTAGTCCGTTTGTGCGACCCCTGTATACCACTAAGATTGAGTGTGGTTTCCCGCCAGGCATTCCAATCATTCCGTGACCCTTCCATAGCGTGAGTTCCAGCTACGGGCGGATATCAACCCTACGCTCCACTCTCCCCCTTGTATGTTACCCGGTTCAGGTTTTTTCTCTCTCATAGTGCGGGTGTTTGTGGTTAGGTAAACCTGCATACATGCGGGAGTTTTTGCGGGGACTACCAATTTCTACAGCCCGAAGCCAATGGTTCCGATAGAGAAGCAGGCCAGGGTTTATTGGATTGGCCTGGGATTGTGAGGAATTGCCATGAAAAAAATAGGTCCGTCTCGTCGGTCAATGCCAACCTTGATCGCTATATTGTTCGTCCTGCAGGGGTGTGACCTGGGCGGCGAAGGGGGTGACGTCAATCTTGCCGGAAGTTTGGTTATTGACCAATCGACTGGTAGTGCGCCGGCTTTTGTTGCCAAGCGTTCCGCTAGCCTCGTTGCGACCGACTACGTGGTTGAATGTATGACGTATACTGAGCCGCCGCACACTGCTCGTTCGGAAGTGGATAGCGCCGGTGAGTTCTATTTACGGATGCAGGACGTGGGTGGTTTGGCCATTGGTTGTTCCTTACTTGATAAGGCAAGCCTGCAAACTGTTGCTTCCATTGCCTTTAACCACCAAGGCGATTTGAGCGCCGCCCTGGCACTGCGTGGTGGCGATTACGAAAAACTGGTTGTGGAGTTTATGGCAGACACAGGTCTAGCTACCTTGCCTATTGGTAACTCGGCACTTGCCGAGGTTAAACCTGTCGATGACGCCTTTGCCGGCCGGTTGGGAGGTACCTGGACGATCTCTGGTTTCGAGAGTGATTTTTGTACTGCTAACCCCCCCGCATGCGAACTGCCCACTGCACCCTTGTCAGTATTTATCGATGTTTTGTCGGCGACAAAGGAGTCTAATGGGCAGGCTATGTCGGTAGTTGCGTTGTGGGATGACTACAACAGCTATGCCACTTGCGGTTATACCGAGGCCTTGGATGACGCTGGATGGGTCAATATGCGCTCTTCCGCCAAGCAGCAGGCGCTAGCCGCCGGTATCAGCCAGGCATCGATCAGTGCACCATTTTCCGGTTTTATGAAGGATGCCGTGAACGCCGGCTACGCTATCGAGTCGCTGACCGGTAGTCAGATGTACGATGTGTTGGCCAAACGTTTGACAGACACCTCCCTGCGCTACGTTGGCGGTAATGTGCCGGCTTGGGACAGTAGTAAAACATGTCCGACTGTAAATGCAATTGATAGTGGCAGCTTGATCAACAAGGCGTTGGTGACAACAGGCGGTGGTGACACTAGCGGTCCTGTGGCGCGCCACTGTTTGATAGACCACTTACAGCGCATTGTCAGTGATGCTGCTTTTGCGTCAGCCACGACGCGTCGTTGTTTCCCTAGCGCAGACGGCGCATTGTGGGCAAGTGAATTCAGTCGCTGGGACAATACCGGTTTGTCTATCGCTGATACCGTCCAGCCTTTGCAACATAACGGTACCATACGCATTGATGCACGTACTGATCTGGTGTCTTTTCATGTTACAGGTGCAAACAGCGGTGTTGCCTCTAGCTTTCGTCATGGGTCCTGGAGCCGCTGGCAATGGGACTCTGGTTTGTCCCGGGATGTGGAACAAAAGTGTGAACGTATCGAAGAGTATACGCTCGCGTTTTATCTTACCGGAAACTCTGCCGGTAAAGGGCGCCTGTCCGTAAAGGATTACAACTACTGTGAAGGTGACAGTGCGGGATCTGATAGCTATTTCAATGTGGAGGTTTCCCTGACCAAGCAGTAGTCAGTCTGTCGGCGGGCTTTTCTGGAGTAATTTTCTGTGTTTTTTACAGTGCCGCATACCTGGAGAGGCCGGGTATGCGGTTTGTTTTTGTACATCCATAAAAGCGTCGGTGTTATCATTGAGCCAAGTCCCCGGTTTTTGTTTTGCTGCGGATCAGTCAATTCATGTCTGAGAGGGGTCTGCAATGCGAGCGTTTTTACTGCACCATAAAATCACAGTACTCATTGTTTGTCTGTTACTTATCGGTACGCTAGGAATCCTGTTGTCCGTAAATTCCCGCCAGGCGCAGACCGTATTGCCGCGTTACGGTGACGTTACCGAGGCTATATATGGCCTGGGCAAGGTGCGTACCGATCGAGTCTATGAAGTCAAGCTGGCGGTGGTGAAGACCGTCGAACGCCTGTTCGTCAGTGAAGGGGACAGCGTCAAACAAGGTGATCCCCTGGTCAAGATGGAGGGCAATGCCCTGTTTCGGGCGCCGTTTACCGGTGTTGTTACCCAGGTCGTTTTCCACGAATCCCAACCGGTTTTTCCGCAACAGGTCATCGTGCGGGTGGAGGACGTTGCGCGCAAATATATCGAAGTCGCGCTGGAGCAGCAGGGCGCCCTGCGCGTGCGTAAGGGGCAGCCAGTGCGCGTGTTATTCGAAAGCGTGCGCGGTGAGCAATTGACCGGCAAGGTGTCGGCGGTGTTTGCGCGTAATGAGGAGTTTCTGGCCCACATCGAGGTGGCCGGTCTGGGCGACAATGTTCTCCCCGGTATGACGGCCGATGTGGCCATTGAGGTGGAGACCAAGCAAAACGTCTTATTGATACCCGTTTCCGCTTTGAGCAATGGCACAGTCAAAGTCCGACGCGAGGACAAAATTGTCTCCTTGAACCTGAAGATAGGCAGTGTGGACGGCAATTGGGCTGAGGTGCTGGAGGGTGACGTGCGTGAAACTGATGCCTTGTTTGTGTCCGGGGGGAGGCCGTGATCTTTCTCGCCCTGCGCCATTTGACTTCACGCAAGAGCCAAACCCTGCTGATTTTTCTTGGCATCGGCCTGGGTACGCTGATGTTTACCGTCATATCCGGTATGCAATTGGGTATGCGCGAGTTTGTGGTCGAGCGCCTGATGAATAACACCTCGCATATCAAGATCTCGGCACGCGAACAGATTATTGATAAAGAGGATATGACCAGGCGCTTTTATGGTGGGGAGGCCCTGGTGCACTGGTTGGTGCCGCCGGCCGGCATTCGCGAGGAGGCTCATATACTCTATCCACAAGGCTGGTTTGATCGCTTGCGTGATGATCCCGAGGTATTGGGTTACTCGCCCGGCTTCAGCGTCAATGTCATAGTCAGCAAAGGGGCGATTAAATTACCGGCTACCCTGGCCGGTGTCGTGCCGGCCCTGCACAACAAGGTAATGAATCTGGATCGTTATATTACCAGTGGTGATCTAAATGCACTGAGCGCAGGCGGCAGCAAGATTATCGCCGGTGATGGCTTGCTGAAAAAGATTGGTGCCAGGGAGGGTGATACGCTGTTGGTCTCCTCCGGTCAGGGCAGCGCCAAGCCTTTTAAACTGGTGGGTACGCTGGTGTTCGGTGTGCCCATGGTTGATGAGATCCTGATTCTGGGGGCGTTGAAAGATGTCCAACAGTTGAACCACTCGCCAGGCCGTATCAATGAAATTGCCGTTAACCTGGTAAACATGGACAAATCCGAAGAGCTGGCGCAGCGTTGGCAGCTCTACAGTCGCGACAAGGTGGAGAGTTGGCAACAGGCTAATGCCAATTTTCTGCAGATCTTTGTCTTTCAGGATATCGTGCGTATGGCCGTGACCATTGCTATCCTGACCGTAGCCGGCTTTGGCATCTACAACGTTCTGAGCATCATGGTGGCGCAAAAACGCAAGGAGATCGCCATTCTGCGCTCTATGGGTTATCCGCCCAAGATGATTCTGGAGCTGTTCCTGGTGCAAGGGGTGATTCTGGGCGTGGCCGGCGCCCTGATTGGCATGGGTCTTGGTTATGCCGTTAATCTTTATCTGGCCACGATCGAGCTGGGTGGTCACATGGGTATGGGTAATCGGCTAATGATCTCCCAGTCACCCTCTATCTATTTCACAGGTTTCATGCTGGCCTTTGTCTCTGCACTGGCGGCCAGCCTGTTGCCTGCTTGGGCGGCCAGTCGCCTGACGCCCATGGAGATCATACGTTCGGAGGTGTGATGACCATCATCTGCCAACAGCTCAGCAAATCTTTCGGTGATCCACCCGTGCAGATTATCCATCCCTTGGAGTTGCAGGTGAGCGATGGCGAGTTTGTCTCCATATCCGGAATGTCCGGTTCGGGTAAGAGTACACTGCTCTATTTGATGAGTACCCTGGATACACCGAGCAGCGGTCAACTACTGATAGACGATGTCGATCCGGCGGCCATGTCGGTGGATGCCCTGCACCGTTTTCGCGGTGAGAGTATCGGCTTTGTGTTTCAGTTTCATTATCTGTTACCCGAGTTGACCGCGCTGGAGAATGTCCTGCTGCCAGCGCGTCGCTGGCATCGCCATCAGGAGAAACTGCCCTGGGCCCTGGAGTTGCTGGAGCGCTTTGATATTGTCTCGGAACGCGACAAGCGTCCCTCCCAGCTCTCCGGCGGCCAGCAACAGCGGGTTGCCATTGTGCGAGCCCTAATGATGCGTCCGCGCTATTTGTTTGCCGACGAGCCTACCGGCAACCTGGATTCTATTAACAGCAAGGTGGTGATGGATTTTCTAAAACAGGCCAGCCGCGAGTGGCGTATGACCCTGGTTCTTGTGACCCATGAGCCGGAATACGCCGCCATGGCTGACCGCGAAATCTTTTTACGTGATGGCAGTATCGTGGAGGAGAGGTTGCATAGCGGCTGAATGACGCTTTAATAGATAGATTGCCTTGCCGGTTTGGGCACCTTTTTCGAGAGAGGTTGCGATGAGTGGTGAACTCTATATCCAGGGACTCTATCCCATCCTGCTGATTGCCGGGATTGCTTGGGTCTTTAGTACCTTCAAGCGCGATGTCGGTACGGTGGATACCATCTGGCCGTTGATGTTTTTACTATCGGCCAGCGTGTATGTCCTGGGAGTGGATGTTATTGGAGCGCGCGCCCTGCTGGTCTATCTGCTGCTGGCCATCTGGGCCTTGCGCTTGGCGGTGTTTCTCACCTGGCGTCATCGTGCGGCCGTAGAGGATGGTCGTTACCGCTATCTTCGGGACAAGTATTCCCCCCATTTCACCCTGAAAAGTCTGTTTGTGGTCTTCGGCGTCCAGGCCCTGCTCGCCTGGACAGTGTCGCTACCTCTACTGGCGGCCATGTCCGGCAGTCAGAGGTTAACCCTGTTCGACAACCTGGCCCTGGTACTGTGGGGGGTGGGTTTGTTCTATGAGGCAGTGGCTGACTTTCAGTTGGCACGCTTCAAGGCGCAGGCGCACAGTAACCAGGGTGTGTTGCAGCATGGATTGTGGCGCTATTCCCGCCATCCCAACTATTTCGGTGAGGCCTGTGTCTGGTGGGCGTTTTACCTGTTTACCATCCCCGCTGGCTACTGGTGGACGATTGTCTCACCGATAGTGATGACCTTGTTGTTGCTGAAGGTTTCAGGCGTTGCCCTGCAGGAAAAGACCATCACTGAAAGGCGACCGGAATATAAGCGCTATCAGGAGACAACCAACGCCTTTTTTCCCGGGCCGCGTCGATAGTGACCGCACACTTACGTAACCCATAGGCAGTAGTCAGGGAATATTGGTAGAATCTCCCAGCTTTGTATTCCTGTTGTGAGATTAAACGCCATGTCACTGAATGCCGGTTCCGCCCATCAGATTGCCCACGTACTGACCGAGGCCTTGCCGTATATACGTCGTTTCCAGGGTAAGACGGTAGTCATTAAATATGGCGGAAACGCCATGGTGGATGAAAAACTCAAGAGCGGTTTTGCCCGCGATATCGTCCTGATGAAGCTGGTGGGCATCAATCCGGTGGTGGTTCACGGCGGTGGTCCGCAAATCGGCCAGTTGCTGGAGCGCATCGGCAAGCAGAGTGAATTTGTACAGGGTATGCGTGTGACCGATAACGAGACCATGGATGTGGTCGAGATGGTCCTGGGCGGCCTGGTCAACAAAGAGATCGTCAACCTGTTGAATCGCCACGGCGGCAAGGCGGTAGGTCTGACTGGCAAGGACGGCGAGCTGATCCGTGCGCGCAAGATGACCTTTACGCGCAACAACCCCGAGATGAGCACCCCGGAGATCATCGATATCGGCCATGTAGGTGAAGTCGAGTCCATCCAGGCCGGTGTGGTGGATATGCTGGTGCAGGGGGACTTCATCCCGGTGATTGCACCTATCGGTGTCGACGCCAAGGGTCAGTCACACAACATCAATGCCGATCTGGTGGCGGGTAAACTGGCCTCGACTCTCAAGGCGGAGAAGCTGATTTTGCTGACCAATACCACCGGTCTGCTGGATAAAGAAGGTAAACTGCTCACCGGCCTCGATGCCAGGCAGGTGGAAGGTTTGATTGCCGATGGCACCATCTATGGCGGCATGTTGCCCAAGATTCGCTGCGCCCTGGAGGCGGTGGAGGCCGGTGTTACCACTGCGCATATTATCGACGGCCGTGTGGAGCATGCCGTACTGCTGGAATTGTTTACCGACGAAGGGGTGGGCACCCTGATCCGACAACAGAGTTAAGGGGAACCCATGAGCGATAGCGCTACAGCCACTAAACCCTCCCGGCGTCACCAGATCCTGGAGTCGCTGGCACGCGAGCTGGAGGCCAATCCCGGTGAGCGCATCACCACCGCCCATCTGGCCAAATCGGTAGGCATTTCGGAGGCGGCGCTCTATCGTCATTTCACCGGCAAGGCCGATATGTTCGAGGCCTTGATCGAATTTTCCGAGCAGACCATCTTCGGCCTGATCAATCGCATCCTGGAGAAGGAGCAGCTGGTGCAGGAGCGTTGCTCCAAGATCATGTCGGTATTGCTGGGCTTCTCCGCACGCAACCCCGGCATTACGCGCATCCTGCTGGGTGACGCCCTGGTGGGCGAGATCGATCCCAATCTGCGCCGCCGGGTCGAGCAGTTTTATGACCGCCTGATGACCCAGTTCAAACAGATCCTGCGCGAGGGCATGGTTCAACAGCAGATGGCCAACGACGCCAATATCCAGGCTTCCGCCAACCTGCTGGTGGTGATTGCCCAGGGCAAGATGGCCGAGTTTGTCCGCTCCGGCTTCAAGATCCTGCCCACCGATCATTGGCCAATTCAGTGGCAACTACTCAGCGATACCCTGTTCGCCCCGCGCTAGGAACAGGCCCTAGGTGCCAGATCTAATTCATCAGCTGTCGCTGTTCTTCATAGCCCTGGCGGCCAACACATTGTCGGCGGTGGCCGGTGGTGGCGCCGGTCTGGTGCAGCTACCGGCCTTGATCTTTCTGGGGCTTCCCTTTGCCATAGCGCTGGCAACCCACAAAATCGCCACCGTTGCCCTGGGGTTGGGGGCGACGATTCGCCATTGGCGCCAGGGTTCCCTGGACTATCCCTTTGCCCTGTTTATTCTGGCTACTGGGTTACCCGGCGTTGTTTTGGGCGCCTATGTGGTGCCCAGGGTTCCTGATCAGGTAGCACAGATGGCCTTGGGAGTGCTGACCATCTGTCTGGCACTCTACTCGTTTTTGAAAAAAGGTATGGGCGAGGAATACCAACAGCGCCACCGCCTGGGTTGGGGAAATGCCTTGGGTGGCCTGGTTTTATTTTCCATCGGTATACTCAACGGTGCCCTGGCCTCGGGCACGGGATTGTTTGTCACCTTATGGCTGGTGCGTTGGTGGGGTATGGATTATAAACGGGCTGTGGCCTATACCTTGATCCTGGTGGGGCTGTTTTGGAATGGCAGTGGCGCCTTGACCCTGGCCCTGCTGACGGAGGTGCGCTGGAGTTGGTTGCCACCTTTGCTGGTGGGCTCCGTGTTGGGTGGTTATCTGGGGGCACACCTGGCGATTATCGGCAGTAACCGGATCATTAAACGCATTTACGAAGTTGTTACATTATTGGTTGGATTGAAGCTTGTTTTGCCATGATAGTGCAACTGGTGGTTTTCTGTTGGTTCTTGTTCTTGTTGCCTGAATTTGGATAATTATTTGACTTCACGCTATTAAAACCACGCGCCTTGTATCTGTTTTTCCCCTGGCCCATACTATGTGACATGAGCGATTTCTCCCTGAAAAACAAGTTTCTGATCGCCATGCCTGCCCTGGATGATCCCAATTTCTTCCACAGTGTCGCCTACATCTGCGAGCACAATAAGGATGGGGCCCTGGGGATTGTCATTAACTATCCCATGGATATCCTTTTTGGCGAGATGTTGGGGCATATGCAGCTGGATGCCGGTAGCGATGAGATTGCCGGTCGAGCGGTCTACTCGGGAGGCCCGGTTCACCAGGAGCGTGGTTTTGTTATTCACTCACCGGTAGGTCAATGGGACTCCAGCCTGCAAGTCAGTGATGAGGTGGCATTGACCACGTCCCGCGATGTGGTCGAGGCCCTGGCACGCGGTGAAGGTCCCTCTCAGGCTCTGGTGGCCCTGGGCTATGCCGGCTGGGGGGCCGGGCAGCTGGAAGAGGAGATCGCCAATAATGCCTGGATCAGTGGCCCGGCCGATCCGGAAATCATTTTCAAAACCCCGGTAGAGAACCGCTGGCGTTCGGCTGCAGCGCTGTTGGGTGTTGATATCAATTTTCTTTCCAACGACGTGGGACACGCTTGAGCGACAAACCGCGCACCGTTTTGGGTTTTGATTACGGCGAGAAGCGAATTGGTGTGGCGGTGGGTCAGTCGGTCACCGGCAGCGCTCGTGCTTTGGTTACGTTGAACAGCAAGACCGGGCAGCCTGATTGGCAGGCAATAGCCTCCCTGATCCAGGAGTGGCAGCCCGCTGCTCTGGTGGTGGGTTTGCCCATGCACATGGATGGACAGCACCATGAGATTACCGAGGCTGCTCAACGCTTTGGCAACCGCCTGCGGGGGCGTTACAATCTGCCGGTCGTTATGGTGGATGAGCGACTCACCTCCCATGAGGCTGAGCAGCAGTTTCGCGAGGAGCACGGCAGGCGTCCCAGGCCGGAGGAGATCGATAGTCTGGCGGCACAAATCATCGTACAGGATTGGTTAAGTCAAAATGAGTGAAGCTTATGTCCGGGCAATATGACGTCGATGCCCTGCTGCAACAGATGGCGCAACAACTTCGCAGCCAGCTGGAAGCGGAACACATCCAGGAGGCTGTGATGATCGGTATCCATACCGGCGGTGTCTGGGTGGCTGAGCGCCTACATCAGCTGCTTCAGCTGAAAAAGCCGTTAGGAGTGCTCAATATCGCCTTTTATCGAGACGATTTTACCCGTATCGGCGTACACCCTCAGGTCAAGCCATCCAATCTGCCCTTTAAGGTCGATGGCAAACATATAATTCTGGTGGACGATGTGTTATATACCGGCCGCACAATCCGGGCTGCCCTGAACGAGATATTCGATTACGGTAGGCCCGAGTCGGTCAAACTGGCGGTGTTGGTGGACCGGGGCGGGCGCGACCTGCCCATCCAGGCCGATGTGGTTGGTGTACAAATGACGCTGGCCGAAGGCGAGCAGGTGAAGCTGAGCGGTCCGGAGCCGTTGAGTTTGAGTATTCAGAAGGTGGTATGAGACAAGTCAATATCCAACTGGACCAACAAGGGCGCCTGCGCCACTTCCTGACCATTGAAGGTTTAAAACGACAAACTCTGGTAGATATTCTCGATATGGCGGAGTCCTTTGCCACCGTGGGCGAGCAGACGGTCAAGAAGGTACCGCTGTTGCGCGGCAAGACCATCGTCAATCTCTTTTTCGAATCCAGTACACGTACGCGCACCACCTTTGAACTGGCGGCCAAGCGTCTCTCCGCCGATGTGCTGAATATCAATATCGCCGCTTCGGCCACCTCCAAGGGGGAGAGTCTGCTGGATATGTTGGCCAATCTGGAGGCCATGCACTGCGATATGTTTGTTGTGCGCCATGCGGATAGTGGCGCCGCTCACTTTATTGCCCGTCATGTGCCGGAACACATTAGCGTGGTCAATGCCGGCGATGGCCGTCATGCCCACCCGACCCAGGCCATGCTGGATATGTTCACCATTCGTCGTCATAAGGGCGAGTTCGGTTCCCTACGCGTAGCCATCGTTGGTGATCTCCTGCATTCGCGCGTCGCCCGTTCCCAGATCCATGCCCTGACCACATTGGGCGCCCTGGAAGTGCGGGTGATCGGGCCGCGCACTCTGATTCCTCGGGAAATTGCCGATCTTGGCGTGCATATTTATCACGACATGGAACAGGGGCTGAAGGATGTGGATGTGATCATCATGCTACGCCTGCAGAGGGAGCGCATGCAGGGGGCCTTGTTACCCAGTGAACACGAGTACTACCAGCGTTTCGGCCTGACCGATGAGAAGCTCATGATCGCCAAGTCTGATGCCATTGTCATGCACCCCGGTCCCATCAATCGTGGCGTGGAGATACAGTCCAGCGTGGCCGACGGCCCGCAATCGGTCATTCTGGAGCAGGTGACCAATGGTATTGCCGTGCGCATGGCGGTGATGGCCATGGTATTAGGTCGTCAGGGTGAGGAGGACTGAGATGCGCAATATCACCCTAAGCAACGGCCGTCTGATCGATCCGGCACAGAATATCGACCAGGTCATGGACATTCACATTGCTGATGGCGCCGTAGTTGCTCTCGGCAAGGCTCCAGCGGGTTTCAAGGCCGAGCGCGTCATCGACGCCAGCGGCCAGATCGTCTGTCCCGGGCTTGTGGATCTGCGTGCCCGCCTGCGTGAGCCGGGCCTGGAACACAAAGGTACCATTGCCACCGAGACGGTCGCAGCAGCCAGTGCCGGTATCACTACCCTGGTCTGCCCCCCGGATACCGATCCCGTGATCGATACCCCGGCAGTAGCCGAACTGATTCACCAGCGCGCTGATTACGAAGGTAAGGCACGGGTGGTTACCCTGGCCGCCCTGACCAAGGGACTCAAAGGCGAGGAGTTGAGCGAGATGCACGCCCTCAAGGCCAACGGCTGTGTCGGTGTCAGTAATGGCAATAAGCCGGTGGTCAATTCGCTGGTGCTGCGTCGTGCCATGGAGTATGCGGCTACCTTTGATTTGACAGTATTTCTCTATCCTGAAGATCCCTGGCTGGCCAACAAGGGCTGCGCCCACGAAGGATCCATCAGCCTGCGCATGGGGTTGCCGGGTATCCCGGAGAGTGCGGAGACGGTGGCAGTGGCACGCGACCTGATGTTGATCGAGCAAACAGGAGTGAAGGCTCACTTCTGTGGTATTTCCTGCGGTCGTTCCCTGGAGATGATACAGCGCGCTCGTGAACAGGGATTACCGGTCACCGTAGACGTGGCAGTACATCAACTGCATATGACCGACATGGATATCACCGATTTCAATACTCTATGCCATGTGCGCCCGCCGTTGCGCAGCCAGCGTGACCGGGAGGCCCTGCGTGCCGGTATCGCCAGCGGTGCCATCAGCGCCATCTGCTCCGACCATCAGCCCCATGACGCCGATGCCAAGCTGGCCCCGTTTGCTGACACCGAGCCGGGGATCTCAGGCCTCGAGACCTTATTGTCTCTGGTGCTGCGTCTGGTGGATGAGGGGCTGATCGACATGCGCCGCGCCATAGAATTACTGACCGCGCAACCGGCGGCCATTGCCAATATCAATGCTGGTCGTCTGGCCCCCGGGGACAGGGCAGATCTGTGTGTGTTCGATCCCAAGACCCACTGGACGCCGGCCCGCGAGAAGATGCACAGCCGGGGCAGGAACACGCCCTTTGCCGGCTGGGATCTGACCGGCCAGGTCAACTACACCTTGTTGAATGGTCGTCTGGTTTACGACCGAGAGATTATGGAAGGTAACCTTTAATGAGTGACAAGTCCCATCGCGGCACCATTTTTTCCTGTGAGGCGCAAATCCTGGAGCACCAAGGATTTGACGGTGATCAGTATATTCTGCGCGTACAGGCGCCGGAGATCGCTGCCAAGGCCGAAGCCGGCAGCTTCGTCCACATCCAGTGTGACCGCGCCCTACCCATGCGTCGCCCCATCTCCATCATGCGCGTCGATGCGCACAAGGGCTGGGTGGAGTTTTTGTATAAGGTGTTTGGTGAGGGTACCCGTCTGCTCTCCTTGCGCAAACCGGGCGAGGTCCTGAGTGTCATGGGGCCCATTGGCAAACCCTTCAGCGTGACAAGTGCCTGTAAACGCCCCTTGTTGATCGGTGGCGGCGTTGGCATTCCGCCGATGGTCTTTCTGGCCGATCGTTTGCGCGGGCAACAAGGTGTCGCGCCTTTTGTCATCATGGGTTCCGAGGTCCCATTTCCCTTCAAGGCCAGACCATCCAAGATTATGGTGCCCGGTATGCCCGCCGATGTGATTGCCGCCATGCCGTTGATGGAGGATTGGGGCATCGCAAGTCGTTTGGCCAGTCGCCAGGGTTATGCCGGTTGCTTCGACGGCTTTGTCACCGACCTGGCGCGCGCCTGGCTGGACTCTCTGGATGAGGCTGCGCGTAAAGAGGTGGCGATCTTTTCCTGTGGCCCCCATCCCATGTTGGAGGCGGTGGCCAAGGTTGCCCGCGATTATGGGCTGCCCTGTCAGGTCTCCCTGGAGGAGTTTATGGCCTGTGCCGTGGGTGGTTGTGCCGGTTGTGTGGTGCGGGTAAACACGGAGCAGGGCGCAGCCATGAAACGGGTGTGTGTGGATGGTCCGGTGTTTGATGCCTATCAGGTGTTTGCCTAGGCCCTGGCGTGTGATTGGCTGGTTTTACGGCGTTAGTGAGTATTTACATTTTTCTTTTTAATCCAACTAACTCGTTGTTTCTCAAGTATACACACTGTCATGCCGCTATCTGTCCAAGGTAATAATCCAGGATCAGGCTATGAAGGCGGATTTTGTCAAAAAGGCGTACTCCCGTTCGGCGGAGTTGATGTTGCAGCTGCAACAATTTGAACAGCAGCGCGGCGATGCCGGTATCACCTTGTTCAAGGTCAATGATTTTGCCACCCGTGCGGCCAACCTGGTCCACTCAGTTACCGGATCGCGCTCGGTATACGCAGAGGGTTTGCGCTGTGCGCTCAAGCACAAAACCCCGTTGGAACAGTATTTTGCCCTGGCTGGCGTGGTTCAGGCCTTTCACCTCGACCTGACCGGTGGCAATCTTGATAATCTGCGTCAGAAAATCGAGGGAGAAGTCATCACTGATCTGTTACAACAGGCGCGACGCATAGCGGCAGCGAAGGGGACCACGCCAAGTGCCGTGGTGTTGCTGGCCTGTAGTGCGGCCGAGGAATTTTTACGCCACTGGTGTGAGGAACAGTCGATCAAAGTGACGGAGAAACAGCGCAACCTTGCACGTTTCGGCAAGGCGTTGCGCGAGGCCCAGGTGATTTCCGTGACGCAGGAAAAACGTATCGAGAACTGGTTTGGCTTTCGCAACGATGCCATCAAGGGCGATAAAGAGGGGCGTTTGACCTTGGACATTGCCACGCATCTGATGCAAGAGGTCGAAGACTTGGTGCTGGAGCAAAGGGATATTATTTCCTAGCGAATTTCAGGCGATTTTGTCGCTTATACAGAGACAGGAAAAAAACTGGAGTAACCCCGGAGTTTTCATGGCGCAGCAGATTTACTCTATTGCACAGCTCAAAGAGATTATCGCCGACAGCGAGTTGTGTCTGGTCTATTTTCGAAGTTTGGATTGCGCGGTATGCCATGCCTTGTTACCCAAGATCGAGCAACTGGTAACTGCCCGTTTCCCGTTGATCAAGTTTGTGTTTGTTGAGACCACTGAGTTACCGGAGGTGGCGGCTGAGTTCACCATATTGAGTGCCCCTTCGCTGGTATTTTTCATTCAGGGCCAGGAACAGCAGCGCTGGCAGCGACAAATTGCCCTGGGTCCCTTGCAGGAGGCCCTTGACCGGCCATACCAGATTTTCCACCAATGATTGCTCCTGTTGAAGATTGAATCGTTCAGGGGCGAATACCGTCGAAAAGATAAAGTTTTACCCGAATTTGCCGTAGTTATACCTATATTCCGGACAAATCCCGAGGTGGCTTATGGCCTTTATGGTATCCGGTTCCGGCAGTTTCCGTTACATTCCATTCGACCAGCTGGTGGAGCGAAATGATGTCGCTCAGGTTGGACGCACCAGTGCCAGCAGACGCCTGTCCAAAGAGCGTGAACAGGATAGTGGCAGCACGCCGCGGCGCCGGGCGCCGCAATTGACCGCCTACAGCGACACCCAGGAAGGTCCCCAGGATCGGCACAGAGTCTATCGCGCGGATCAGATCATGACCACGGACGTGGTTTCATTGCAGCCTCAAGCCAGCTTGGCAGAGGCCTGGCGCCTGTTTCAGGAACACAGATTTCGCCACGTCCCGATATGTGATCAGCATCAGCGTGTATTGGGAATGCTTTCCGATCGGGATATGCTTTTGCAGGCGGTTGAAAACCATAATCAAGTATGGCGTGAAGAGAAAAAGATCAGCGATATCTTTCATGATGAAGTGGTCAGTGCTTCACCAGATACCTCGATCCGGCAAATTGCCGAAGTGCTTTTTTTGCGTCGCATAGGCGCTATGCCGATCGTCGATGGTGAAGGTAAGTTGGCGGGTATCATTACCCGCAGCGACATATTGCACCTGTTGGTCCATGAGGCACCTCTGGAAATTTGGATTTGAACGGAATGTCATCAGGCGATTATTTATTATCGCTGGTATAGCCAAACAACATTTCTATAGACGCCAACATGGCTGGTGATGAGCTGAAGTTGTCGTTGCGATTGAAGAGGAATAGGGGTTCCAGTTGAAAGAATATCCACGGTCGGTGTAGGCGTCGGCGCAGCTTAAATGAGAGCTGGTACTGGTCGATGGCGGCCGGGTCTTCGTTATAACCGATGATGCTCAGGCGGTGAACAACACCTGTGCGCCAGTTGATGCGGTTACTGATATAAAAAGATTGATTCAGTTTAAACCTGCCCTCCCGATCCAGCCAGTCTGCCTGACTGGAACTACGTATCAGTGTATAGTCATCCAGCCTGCGCTCCCAATCCATTTCGCTATGGGCTTCGAAGCCATCGGAGCTGTAATAATAGAATGTTTCCGCCAGATTCAAACGCCACTTTTGCCAGCTATGGGTGCGGCGTACGCGGCTGCGTACAAACGGTTCCAGAATTTCCGTGGCGCGTATACCCATATCCAGGTTGACCCGCAGCTCATCGGTCAGGCGTATTACAAAGCGCAGGGCCGCCGAGTAATCGGCAGGCGCAAAGGTGTCGGTGCTGTCGGTGGCGTTGCGCAGTAACGTTGTCTGGTCGCCATCCTGCTCCTGTTGGTTTGGTTCGATCAGCAGATTGAGCCGGTCCTGCGTGCGCGGCAAGGCCACTCGGCCACGGACATCGACTACGCGTTCGGGAGTGACCCCTGGCTGCTTGATGCCAATGAGATTCATCTGCAAATAGCTGCGGTTGTCTTCCTCGTAGAGTCGTTCAGCGCCGAAAAAGCGATCCAGAGATTCCGCCAGCGTGGTTACCTGCGTTGAGATCAGTTGCTGTCCCTTGTCGATCAGGTCCAGAGGAAATTCGAGCAGATTGGCGTCGGAAGCTGTGTCGTCCGGTTTGGGTGCCGTCTCCTGGGAGTACCCATAACTTCCCGGCCACAGGAATAGCA